>DAIERC010000254.1 GCA_027347125.1 Ignavibacteriales bacterium | reverse complement strand
AGTTCAACCATAAGCGGTGTGCAAATGCCGGTGCAGCGATAGTAACAGAAATCAATTACCGTTGGTTTATTTATGATATTCTTAAGAAGTATCTTTTTGCCGCCAGAATCAGTAAAGCTAAGATCTAAAGGGATTTTATCTCCAAGACGCTCTACAACATCAGCCTGATACTTCGTTTCACCGGCCAATAACTTATTATTGCCGATAATGAGCGATAAGAAAAAAATAAGCCAAACAATTTTTTTCACTCTTACTCCTAACGGAATAAACGCCAACTCAATTGCAATAATAAATTAGCAGCTTAACCAACAGAGCCGGAACGATTTTTTTATATTATTCTAGTAATGTATACGAAAACGGTTAAAATTACTTCCGCTTAAGATTAACCAATTTTCTTAAATTCTTTTTTGGGTTTTCGCACAACAAAAACAAACACGAGAGCTACAGCAAGGATAACCGTAATACCCGAAACCTTAAACATATCGAACACATAAGTTTGATTCTTCGGTTGGTACTTAAAACAATACCTGAGCGCTTTATCTATAACGGGAATTTCTTCGCCTCTGGAAGCTTCAAGCACAGCCATCTTAAAATCGAACGGTAAAATTTTATAATCGCCGCGGTAATTAAAATCTGGTTTTAAATAACGGCATATCTTTCCTTCGGGAGATACGAAAATTAATTCTCCGGCGTGAAGGTAAGCATTGTCCTGACGTTCAAAATTAAACCCGGCTGCTTGTGTTACTTTTTTTATGCTCGCGCTGTCGCCTACTAAGAATTTCCATCCATCGGCGGAAATATTATTGTTAACCAGATTCATTATCTGAATTTTTTTATCGGCGGCGTCTTTAATAGTTTCATCGGGATTAAAACTTATAGTAACAATGTTATAATCTTTACCTGGTACCAGGTCAACCTTATTTATTACGTCGGCAATTTCCGTCATAAGAGGAGTGCAAATGCCCGTGCATCTGTAATAAGCAAAATCGATGACCGTAGGTTTTTTCATTAAATCCGAAAGCAGCACTTTGTTTCCTTGAGAATCATAAAACGAAACGTTACCAGGTATAATTGCACCAAGCTTTTCGTTAATACCTACTTTGTCTTTGTAATCGGCAGCAAATGCGCGGCCAAAATTCAAGAATAAAACGGCAACAAATAATATTTCTATTACCTTCTTCATTTTTATCTTATAACACCTTGCTTATATAATTATAAAACGAATCCCATTCGGAATTAGAAAGCTCATGAACCTTATCGTTAAAACCGGCTTCGTTCAACTCATCAACAATAAGATCAACAAATGTTTGCTCGTTATTTTTCCACTCATCGGTAGAGCTTAACATTGTAAGCGCTTTAATTTTATCCGAAGTTATTTTATTGAATATTGCCGCGCCGTTGTCGTTACTGTTTTTGTTAATCATGTTAAGAGCGTCCATAATTTTTTGATATTTTGCGCCGGCGTCACGGTTAACCAGCACCATCGCATCGGCTATGGGAATTTGCCCAGGACTTTTTTGTTCTTGCGACAGATGATAAGTCTGCGACAGTTCGGTTAATTCTTCTTTTGCATCCTGCGGCGGATTTGGGACAAATGCGGCACGGATGTACTGAGCCAAAGCAAATTTTTGCTGAGGAGTAAAGGTATCGAAAGCCACCATCGCACTTCCCTTAATTCCTTCCGACAAAGTTTTAAAGATTCCCGAAATTTTGGGCCCGTTAATCCATCCGTCTTTGCTAGTAAAATTTCTTGGAGAAGGTTTTAGAGCCGCTGCCGCAACACCGTCGCCTTTTCCATTAACGCCGTGGCATGAAACGCAGTTAGTATTAAAAAGCGCTTTGCCGGCTGCAACCAGCGAATCACTAGGTTGGCTTAACGCCATTACATCGGCTTGCGGAACTGTTTTAGGCAATTCCACATTAAGATCGCCAGGCACTTGAGCCAGGCTATCTTTTAACACCGGCGGCAAGGTTTGTTTCTGAATATCATTTACTTTTGCCAGATAGAACAAGCCGATGCCGACACCGATAACCAAAATATAAGGATAAATCAAAGCCATCACCTTAACCGGATTATTTTTTAATTCGGCTAGTTTGCTTTTTTTACCGTTTTCAAAATTGCTCATATAAATCCTTCAACATCCTTTTTATTAAAGGTGAAAATCTAATCCTCTTTTTAACTTGGGATCGCCAACCGGAATAAGATTATTTTTTCTGGCTACAAAATTGAATAGAACCAAAACCAATCCTACAACCGCAATAGGAAAAGTAAAATCTGTCCAGCTAAACGAATATTCAAATCCGTTGTTTACCATGCCGGGCATAACCAGCCAGTACATATCAAGAAATTGCGCCAGTATAATCCACACGGCAACAAATTTCAGTAGTTTAAAATTAGTTTTGGAACTTCGCGGAAGCAGAAGCAGGAACGGAACTATAAAATGTGTTATAACCAGAATGATTGAAACAACCTTCCAGCCGCCGTTCCATCTGTGCATAAAATAAATTATTTCTTCGGGCAAGTTTCCGTACCATTGAAGCATGTATTGCGAAAATGCTATGTAAGCCCAAAATACGGTGAACGCGAATAATAGTGTTCCCAAACTGTAAAAATGATCTTTTGTAATTTTGGATGTGAGATATCCTTTTTGATATAAGATTACCGAGGCGAGTGTTAATACTGCCAGGGCCCCCCAAACCGCATCGGCAAAATAATAAACTCCGAAAATTGTTGAGAACCAGTGCGGCTCCATGCTCATCATCCAATCAAAAGATATTATCGAAACAGTAAAAGCAAAAATTACAATGAGCGCTACCGACAGCCTTATATTCATTGTGGTTAATGCTTGGTTACCTGATTTATCCTGCCTTCTTGAATTTTTAATTACAACAAAATAGAATATTGCCCAGATAAGGAATATTACCAAATCTCTTATTATAAAGAACGGAACATTTAAATACGCCGACTTTGCTTGAAGCACCTGGTCTTTAGCTACAACAGCAGGGTTAGTCCACGAGAAAAGCGAATTCATACCGAAGAAAAGCGGAACAACAAGAATAATAAACAGCGGCACAACTGATGCAAAAAATTCGGCAATTCTTCTAAACGGAACGCTCCAAACCGCGCCGGCGGCATATTCCATCGTAACCAAGAACAAAGACCCTATACCGATACTAACCAAATACATGAACGAAGTCAGATATCCGTATGCTGATCTTGCCGGATCAACTAAATAACTGATTAAGCCTAAGGCCAAGCCTATAATCAAAAGCGAAGCTCCGAACTTACTCAGGCTTTTAGGCAATTCCTTTTTTATGTAACCTGACTGCGCGCCAGGCATGCCGGATTCAATTTGGGACATTTTTATCAGACTCCTTATTAATCTCTTTTATATCTGTAAAATCGCTCGGCTCGGGGTTTTGCGCTCTTTGCAGAACACGAATGTAATTTATTATTGCCCATCTTTCGTTCCTGGTAATTTGATATGCGTAAGAAGGCATAACATTTTGCCCGTTCGTAATTATGTTATAAATTTTGCCGTCGCTAAAGCCGATAACTCTTGCAGAATGCAGGGTACGTCCCGCAGGAAATTGTCCGCGTAGCCTGCTGTCACCGTCACCATAATAGCCGTGGCATGGGCTGCAATAAGTTAGAAATTTCTTTTGTCCGAGTTGAAGATTCTTCATTGTAGGCAGCAGCGGGTTTGAAAGGAATTCTTTAGGATCGGCCTGACCTTTAAATGCGTAAGGTATATAACCTCTTGCAACAGTGCCTTCAACCGGAGTTCTCATCTCGCGTTTATCGTAGAAGAAATTGCTTTCTGCCTGCGCCGAACCTTTCTTTTGATTCAGCATAAAGTCGAACGGAGTTAAATACATAAACTTGTTTAACGTAACATATGTTGAACCCGAAGTTAGAATTGCTATTACTCCTAGAAAAGCCAAAAACTTAGGTTGAAAAATTTTATAAGTTTCTTTTTCTGGTTCGTAAATAGTTTCGGTAAAAAACGCGCCAAGGTTTTTTAAATATCCTCTTACCTTCGTTTCTTCAAACAACGGATCGGCAGATTCAATTACGATACCGTATTTATCAGCCGAAACATTTCTCATATATTCGGTATCGTGCAGAGGATGTGAGTTAAAAGGAAGATTAAACACAACCGTTATCATACCAATAACCGTTGACAAAACGCCCAGCAGCACGGTAAATTCAAAAGTAATAGGAACAAAAGCCGGCAAAGCAAAATAGGGCTTGCCGCCTATTACCAGCGGGTAACTTATTGCCAAAGTCCACCACATAAATGAAAGTATAAAAACAGCGGCGGCAAATCCGAAAAACAGAGTAACATAACCTAAGCGTGAAGGCCTAAGTCCCATCGCTTCATCCATTCCGTGAAGCGGGTAAGGAGTATTAACATCGTAATATTTATAGCCGTCGCTTTTAACTTTTTTAACGGCTTTAATAATTTTATCGGGATTATCGAACAGAGCTGCTACTCCGTATATTTTGTTATCGTTATGCGTCATGTTCATCTCCGTGATGCATCGGCTGTGCACCGTTAATAATTCCTTTAATTTCCGAAATTGAAATTACTGGTAAAGTTCTGGCAAATAATAAAATCAAAGTAAAGAACAAACCGAAGCTTCCTAATAGGATTCCATAGTCTACTAAAGTTGGACTAAAATTATGCCAGCTAGATGGAAGGAAATCGCGGCTTAATGAAGAAACGATAATTACAAATC
>DAIERC010000193.1 GCA_027347125.1 Ignavibacteriales bacterium | reverse complement strand
AAACTGTTAAAACAGTTAAATAATAGATAATTTTTTGTATTAGCACGGGGATTATTTCCAGTGCTAATAATGTAAAGGCGCACTATCGTAACCGTTTCAACGGTTTTTATAATAATTTCGAACAATGGGTTAATTGTACTTAAAGAGTAAGAACAATGGATATTAATAGACTGAATAACTCACGTTACGCACTTGTCATGCTGAACTTGATTCAGCATCTCAAAAATGCTAAATAATGAGATCCCGAATCAAGCATGCCTGCTGCAAGCAGGTTCGGAATGACAAAGTAAATTATATTCTTAATTGTGCGTAACGTTAGTGAATAAAACAACTCAAAGAATTATTGGTTGCGCTATTGAAGTTCATTTTTATAATTCGCTAAAAAAAATTGGTTTCTAATGAATTTTAATTCTTTGAAACTAACAGATCAATTAAGGATATTATCATATAATTTTCTCTGTGGTTCTCTGAGGTTCTTTGTGAACTTCGTGTACCCTAGGAATTGGAGATCAGAATGATTTCAGAAGAAGATAAATTAAAAATAAAAGCCCCGCACGGCAACAGCCTTTCGTGCAAGGGCTGGATACAGGAAGCGGCGATGCGGATGCTGATGAATAACCTTGATCAGGAAGTCGCAGAAAAACCAGCCGAATTGATTGTATATGGCGGAAGCGGAAAAGCCGCAAGAAATTGGGAATGCTACGAAGCGATAATTTCTTCTTTGAAAAATTTGGAAAGCGATGAGACGCTGGTTGTGCAGTCGGGTAAACCGGTTGCTGTTTTCAAAACTCATGAAGACGCACCCAGGGTAATAATATCCAACGCTATGCTTGTTCCCAACTGGGCGAACTGGGATGAGTTCAGAAGGCTTGAACAGCTCGGTTTAACTATGTACGGACAAATGACCGCCGGCAGCTGGATTTATATCGGCACTCAAGGCATACTTCAAGGCACGTACGAAACTTTTGCCGAATGCGGCAGAAAATATTTTAACGGCGATTTAAAGGGAAAGCTTTTGCTTACCGCCGGGCTTGGCGGTATGGGCGGCGCGCAACCTTTAGCCGCCACAATGAACGATGCAACTTTCCTCGGTATTGATGTAGATAAAAATAGAATTAAAAAGAGACTCGATACCGGGTATATTGACGTCTTATCTGAAAACCTTGATGAGGCTCTTAAACTGGTTTTGGAAGCAAAAGAAAAAAGACAGGCACTTTCCGTCGGTTTGGTAGGCAACGCGGGTGAAATACTTCCCCAAATATTAGCAAAGGGAATTGTGCCGGATATATTAACCGATCAAACTTCCGCGCACGATACTCTTAACGGCTACGTTCCTATGGGCATGAGCCTGGAAGAAGCTTTTACACTTAGGAAAACCGATCCTTCCGCGTATATAAAATTAGCAAAAGCAACAATTGTAAAGCATGTGGAAGCTATGTTAGAATTCCGGAAGCTAGGCGCAATCACTTTTGATTACGGCAATAACATCCGCGGCGAAGCAAAAGACAACGGATTATTGAACGCGTTCGATATTCCCGGTTTTGTTCCGGAATTTATCCGTCCTCTTTTTTGCGACGGTAAAGGTCCTTTTAGATGGGCTGCACTTTCGGGTAAACCGGAGGATATTTATGAAACCGATAAAGCCGTAAAAGAAGCTTTCCCGGAAAATAAATCGCTTCACAACTGGATAGACATGGCTCAAAAGAAAGTTCATTTCCAGGGGCTCCCTTCAAGAATCTGCTGGCTTGGTTACGGCGAGCGGGCAAAGATGGGAAAAATATTTAACAGCCTTGTGGCGTCTGGAAAAGTAAGCGCACCTATTGTTATAGGAAGAGACCATCTAGACTGCGGTTCGGTGGCTTCACCTAACAGGGAAACCGAAGGCATGATTGACGGAAGCGACGCAATTGCCGATTGGCCGATATTAAACGCTCTGCTTAATGCTATAGGCGGCGCAAGCTGGGTTTCGGTGCATCACGGCGGCGGTGTGGGGATAGGCAATTCAATTCACGCCGGAATGGTTGTGGTTGCCGACGGAACTAAAGCAGCCGAAAAAAGATTGGAAAGAGTTTTAACTTATGATCCGGGCATGGGCGTTGCACGCCACGCCGACGCGGGCTATGAAAGAGCGATTAGCAATGCAAAATTATTTAACATAAAAATTCCGATGTTGAAATAAAAATTCTTCGCGATCTCTGTGTTCCTTCTCAAAATATAGTTACACAGAGAACACCGAGAAGACACAATGAACCACAGAGGGAGAAGGAAATGGAGATAGCCAAATTAAATGAATTGACTAAAAAAATTATTGGCTGTGCCATTGAGGTTCATAAACATCTGGGCCCAGGTTTATTGGAATCCGCTTATGAAGAGTGCTTAAGTTATGAGCTAAATATAAATGGTATATTTAATGAACGACAGGTTGCCGTACCGGTCATTTATAAAGAAGTAAAACTTGATGCCGGGTATCGAATAGATATTTTGGTTAAAAAAGAAGTTGTAGTTGAACTTAAATCCGTTGAGTGCTTATCTCCCATTCATGAAGCACAAATTTTAACACAACTAAAATTTTCTAAAAAGAGAATCGGTTTATTAATGAATTTCAACACATTAAAATTAACAGATCAATTAAGAAGATTTATAAAGTAACCCTTTGTGGTTCTCTGATGTACTCCGTGCTCTCTGTGTCCCTCTTAAAGGCATATTACACAGAGAACACGGAGAAAACACAAATGACCGCAGAGAGAGAAGAAAAATGAAAAAGGAGGAGAAGATGAAAGTGAAAGTATTAATTGCCGACAAGTTCCCCGAACAATATATACAACAACTCCGGGACGTTGACCTGGATGTAATATATTCACCTAAGCTGGGTGAAAATGACCTTCCTGAAGCAGCCAAGAACGTTGATATCCTTGTTGTACGCTCAACAGTAGTTAATGCGGATACCATTAACTCAAGCCAGAACATGAATCTTATTATAAGAGCGGGCTCCGGCGTTAACAACATAAATATTGCTGCGGCAAACCAGAAAGGAATTTACGTAGCCAATTGCCCCGGCATGAATGCCGTTGCGGTAGCCGAATTAACCATGGGATTAATGATTTCACTGGACCGCCGCATCCCTGATAATGTTATTGATTTTAAAAACGGCAAATGGAACAAAGGCGAGTACTCAAAAGCAGAAGGATTGCTTGGCAAAACTCTCGGCATAATCGGCGTCGGTAATATCGGTAAAGAAGTTGCCAAACGGGCGCTTGCTTTCGGAATGAATGTTTACGGAAAAGATATTTCCCGAATTGAAGGTGTGGCAATAAAAGATTTCTCGGAGATGAACCAGTTGCTGCCCCTTTGCGATATTATTACCATTCATCTTCCCGCAACGCCGCAAACAAAAGGATTGTTCAACAAAGAGATGTTCAGCTATGTGAAGCCGAACGCGCTGCTTATAAATACCGCGCGCGCCGATTTAATTGACCAGGACGCCATGCTTGAAGCGATACAAACAAAAAATATAAGAGTGGCGCTCGATGTAATTAAAAACGAGCCTGAACAAAAATCCGGTGAAATATCTTCACCTCTGCAATCGAACCAGAACATTTATGTAACCCATCATATAGGCGCGTCAACAGAGCAAGCGCAAAACGCGGTTGCCGAAGAAACAATAAGAATAATAAAAGACTACATCGAAAGCGGAATAATTGCCCATTGGGTAAACAGGGCAAAAATATCCGACTCGCGTTACCAGCTTGTAATTAAGCATTACGATAAGCCCGGAGTGCTCGCTTCAATTATGAGCGTGATAAGGGAAAAAGATATTAATATTGAAGAGATAGAAAATATAATATTCGACGGCGGAATTGTTGCGTGCTGTACAATGAAGCTGAAAAAGCCCGTATCTACCGAAATGATTAAACAGATGCATGATAATCCGGATGTTATGAGCATCTCTCACGTGGCAATTTAATGGGATAACTTTCGTATGTATAGCGTATCAGGTAACCTTCGAGGTCTAACATAATGACCTCGAAGGTTATTGAAGGTTACGTTATGCCTACACAAAATTTACTTCTACAATATCATCTATCAAACCGTGAAAATACGGCAGGCGCAGCAATTGATTTATCGCTTCAATATCCTGTTCGTCAAAATTCATAATTAAAGATGAAATATTTTCACGCAGATAAATAAGAGTATCTTCATTCAATTTTTCTTTAATCGTGTTCGATTCAATTGAGTCGTAAATTATTCCGCTTATGCCGGCTAAATCCGTATTCAATTTTTCTATTAAGGATTTTTCTTTTGCGGCAAGAACGTAATTTACAAAAGGCATGTTAAACGTGTCGGCTATCTCCTCGGCAAAGCTAATACCGGTGGCAAATAAGTTTGCCTCAAAATTTTTATCGCCGGTAATTACAACGCTATTTCCTTTTATCTTCGACTCGTCTGAAAGGATTCCCACCTTTATATCCGCATCATACAATTCTTTAAATAATATTTTAGTAAGAATTACCTCAACCGAAGATACGTCGCCGAATAAATTTATACTGGTAATTTCTTTTTTGCCTGAAGCGTAATATAAATACGAGTTAGACAACGTTCCTTCAAAAGAAAGCCCGAATAATTTGGAAATATAAAGGTCTTTGTTTTTTATAATATCCAAAGTAGGAATTAATGCAGCGGCATCAGGTGCCTCATTCAGTTTGGAAGTAAGCAGAGACGACGGCTGGTAAACTACAGACGCTTGCAAAGCAGCGGGAAGACTGCCTACCACAAGTCTGCTGAAAATATTATTAGGAAAAAATATTTGCATAATAATGTATAACCGGATAAAGTTTTTAAATTTCCGAAAAAAAAAGAAGGGCATAAAAATTATGCCCTTAAAGTGAATTGTGAAACTAAAACAGTTATTAATTTTTAGTTTTAATTCTTGCCGCTTTACCTGAAAGATTACGCAAGTAATAAAGCTTAGCTCTTCTTACGTTACCTTCTTTAAGCAATTCTATTTTAGCAATCTTCGGCGAGTTTAAAGGGAAAATCCTTTCGACGCCTACACCGCTAGAAACTTTTCTTACGGTAAAAGTTTTTGTTAATCCGTTGCCGCGGATGTTTATTACATCGCCTTCAAACGGCTGGATTCTTTCTTTGTCTCCCTCGATAACTCTAACATGTACTCTAATGTGGTCACCGGGATTAAAGCTTGGCATATCAGTTTTAACCTGATCTGGCAATACGTTATTTAAGTTAACCATAATTTACTCCGATATTTTATTATAATTTCTCCATTTAGCAGTTAGAATATCCGACTGCTCTTTCTTCCACTTTTTTATTTCTTTTTCGTTTCCGGATAAAAGTACTTCGGGTACTTTCATTCCTCTATATTCCGCAGGGCGTGTGTAGTACGGAGCTTCAATTCTTTCCCCGTCCTGGAACGAATCATCAAGAGCCGATTCGCTGTCGTTAAGCACACCGGGAATCAATCTGATAATCGCATCAATCATTACCAGAGCCGGAAGCTCGCCGCCTGTTAGAACAAAATTTCCAATAGACAATTCATCTGTTGCAAATTTTTCCCTAACGCGGTCGTCAATTTCTTTATAATGACCGGTAACAAAAAGTATGTTTCCGGCAAGCGAAAGTTTGTTGGCAATATTTTGATTAAAAACTTTTCCCTTGGGCGTAGTAAAAATTACGTGGTCGTAATTTCTTTCCCGCTGCAGTTTTTCAATACATTCAAAGAACGATTCGGGTTTAAGCACCATACCGGGGCCGCCGCCGAAGGGTTTATCGTCTATCTGCTTATGCTTGTTAAAAGCATAGTCGCGCAAATTGTGGATATAAATTTCTACTTTCCCTTTGTTCTGCGCCCTTTTAATAATGCTAGTATTAAGCGGGCTCACAATAAGATCGGGAACAGCGGAAATTATATCAATCCTCATCATCTTCGTAAAACTCATCTCCCGGCTTTAGAATTAAAATTTTCTTTTCGGGGTTAAAGCTTTCTACAAACTGTTTAACCGCCGGGATTAAAATTTCCTTACCCAGATTATCAATTACGTAAACATCGTTTGCCGGGTACGCCAGCACATCTTTAATTACGCCGAATACCTGGCCGTTTCTCAGAACAGTGCTGCCCAAAAGATCATGAATAAAATAATGATCTTCCGGCAGCTTAATAACATTTTCGTTATCGACAAAAATTTCTTTCCCGATTAAGGCGCTAGCATCTTCACCGGTCTCGAAATTTTTGAACTTAAGCAAAAAATTATTTTTTTGTTTCTTTACCCTTTCAACAAAAAATTCTTTTTTATCTCCGAAAAAATCGAGATAGACCTTTTTAAGATCGAAGAACCTTTCGGGGAAATCGGTAAATGAGGTTATTTTTACAAATCCCTCTTTGCCGTAAACAGAAACAATTTTAGCAATAAGAAAATATTCGTTCACAAAAACACGGGGTATTAGCCCTTAATCCAATATTTCTAAAATAGCTCTTTTACCCTCTTTGGCGGCAATAGCCGTTAGAAGAGTGCGCATCGCCTGTGCGGTTTTCCCTTGCTTGCCGATTACTTTGCCAACGTCATCGGCTTGAACCTTAAGAGAAAGCACAACCTTGTTTTCCTCGGGAATTTTTTCCTCGATCACAACACCATCCGGATTATCCACCAGGTGTTTTGCAATGAATTCAATGAATTCTTTCATAGAAAGAAGCCTCCTATTTTGCAGCACGGGAGCTTTTAGAAATAATGCACAGTAGAATTTCCCTCTTAAGAGCGAATACTCTTATTGAGATTCATTCGTATCAGAAGCAGCGCCCTTTACTTCTGCTGTACTCTCTTCAATATTTTCTACTTTCTGTTCGCTGGCCTTTTCTTTTGAAACGACTTCATCTTTAGCTTTTTTCTTCGAGCTGCTCTTTGCCTTAACTTCACGTAGCTTTTGCCAATTATCCATCTGCTCTTGAATTTTTTCTTCGGATAAGCCTTTGCCGGTTAATTCTTTTTTTAAGATAATCCCCTTTTGGTTTAACAGGCTTTTCACCGTGTCTGTTGGTTGAGCACCAACATTAAGCCAGTATAACGCTCTATCTTCTTTGATGTCGATAGTGTGCGGATTTGTTAAAGGATTATATAAACCGATCGCTTCTAGAAATTTTCCGTCTCTAGGCGACCTTGAATCTGCGGCAACAACCTTGTATATAGGTTGCTTTTTCTTACCCATTCTTCTTAGTCTTAACTTAACAGCCAAGTTATTTGAACCTCCAAATATTAATCACTATTTCAGTTTAATTTAAAGTTATTCATTACAGAATTACTAAAACCTTTTTTAGAAAATTGACTCATCATCTTTTGCATTTCACCGAATTGCTTTATAAGCCGGTTAACCTCCTGTATGGATGTTCCGCTTCCTTTTGCAATTCTTTTACGCCTGCTTCCGTTTAATATTTTAGGAGCCGTGCGTTCTTGTTTTGTCATTGAGTTGATAATCGCTTCAACTTTAACAAGAGCGTTATCATCTATCTTGGCGTTTTTTATCTGCGAACCTACTCCCGGTATCATCGAGAGCAGAGAAGATAAAGAGCCCATTTTCTTTATTGCTTTAATTTGCTGAAGAAAATCGTTAAAATCAAATTTATTTTTACGTAATTTTTCTTCCAGCTTTTCAGCCTCAAAATCTTCAAAGCTTTCCTGGGCCTTTTCAACAAGCGAAACGATGTCACCTTTTCCTAAAATTCTAGATGCCAATCTTTCAGGATAAAATATTTCAAGGGCATTTAATTTCTCGCCGTTGCTTATAAATTTAATCGGTTTGCCAACAACGGCACGTATTGATAAGGCCGCACCGCCTCTGGCGTCGCCGTCTAGTTTTGTAAGAACAATTCCGTCGTAGTTAACTCTTTCGTTAAATGCCTTTGCCGAGTTAACAGCGTCCTGCCCGGTCATCGAATCAACAACAAACAACGACTCGTTAGGCTTAATAATTTCTTTTATATCCGCCACCTCGGTCATCATTTCTTCATCAACATGAAGACGGCCGGCGGTATCTACAATTATTGTGTTAAATCCGTTTTCCTTAGCGTAGCTTAACGCATCGGCTGCAACCTTGCGCGCGTTCTTTTCTTCAAGCGAAAAAACAGGCACATTTATCTGGCTGCCCAGTAATTTTAATTGTTCGATGGCAGCCGGTCTATAAATATCGGCCGCAACCAGCAAAACTTTACGGCTGCTATCTTTAAGTTTAGCGGCAAGTTTAGCGCTAAATGTTGTTTTACCGGAACCCTGGAGCCCGACAATAAGTATTGTAGTAACCCCGGAAGCGTTAAGTTTAATTTCAGCAGAGTTTCCGCCTAGAAGAAGAGTTAACTCATCATAAATAATTTTTGTAATCAACTGCCCGGGAGTAATGGAAGTAATGACTTCCTGGCCCAGTGCTTTCTTTGATACATTATCTACAAATTCTTTAGCGACTTTGTAATTAACATCAGCATCTAAAAGAACACGCCTTATTTCTCTTAAAGTATCGGAGATGTTTTTCTCCGTAAGCTTACCCTGGCCGCGAACCTTTTTTAGCGTAGCTTCAAATTTTTGAGATAATTCTTCTAACATCTATCCTATCGTTTCGAAAACTTTGTTATCAAATTAACCGGCCTTAAGCGCATTTGCGCCGGATACAATTTCAAGAATTTCTTTAGTTATTGCAGCCTGGCGCTCTTTGTTATATTTAAGCTGTAATGTCCTTATCATCTCTTTTGCATTTGTCGTGGCGTTATCCATTGCCGTCATTTTGGCGCCGAGTTCCGACGCATTTGATTCTAGCAACATCCGCCACATTTGAGCTTTTAAATGCTTCGGCATTAAATATTCAAATATAGATTTTTGATCCGGCTCGAAGATATAATTTGTATCGATATGTTTTTCTTTAGCGTCGTTCTTTTGAACCGGAATAGGTAAAAATTGTTCGAGAACAATTTTCTGCTGTATAATCGATTTAAATTCATTGTAGATTATAACTACCTTGTCATAAGTGCCGTCAATGTAGCCGGCAATAAGATGGCCGGTAATTTCGAGAGCGGCCTGATAGTTAAGGTTGGAAAAGAAACCAGTTTTTTTAAAGACAACGTTATAATCGCGCTTGCTAAAAAACTCGTACCCTTTATTGCCAACGCAAACAAGATGCGCTTTCAGATTTTCGTTATTTACATCTTCGTTTATATAACGCGTGGCTTCTTTAATAATGTTTGTGTTAAAAGCGCCGCAAAGCCCTCTATCGGCAGTTACAATAACAACGGCAACGTTTTTAACTTCCCTGGATTTCAAATAAATATTATTATTTAAATCATCATCAGTAACGAGGTGAGAGAACATATTAAAGATTTCATGAGCATAAGGGCGGGCGTTTATTATGCCTTCCTGGGCGCGCCTTAATTTTGCGGCAGCAACCATCTTCATGGCTTTGGTAATCTGCTGCGTGCTCTGAACGCTTTTAATTCTTCTTTTTATGTCTCTTAAAGTTGCCATAATTTTTTAGTAATAAACCTTAAGCTTTTGTTTTAAAAACAGCCAGCATATCGGCAGCTACTTTTTTAAGTTTAGCAACAGTATCATCGCTTAATTGTTTTTCTTTTCTTATCGCTTCAAGTACATCGGCATAATTTACTTCAACATATTCCAGCATTTCTTTTGTAAATCTTTCAATTTCGTGAAGCGGAACTTCATCTAGCAATCCGTTTGTACCCATAAAAATACTAACAACCTGTTTCTCAACAGTTACAGGCGCATACTGGCCTTGTTTTAAAAGCTCAACAAGCCGCGCGCCTCTAGATAATGTTCTTTGGGTGGATTTATCTAGATCGGAACCAAATTTAGCAAAAGCTTCAAGTTCCCTGAATTGTGCCAGATCAAGCTTTAAACTTCCGGCAACTTTTTTCATCGCTTTAATTTGAGCGTTACCGCCGACGCGCGATACCGAAATACCTACGTTAATTGCAGGCCTAACGCCAGCGTTAAACAAATTCGACTCAAGGTAAATCTGTCCGTCGGTAATAGAAATTACGTTTGTAGGAATATATGCAGATACATCGCCCTGCTGTGTTTCGATAATAGGAAGAGCGGTTAAACTTCCGCCGCCTAATTCATCGCTTAATTTCGAGGCTCTTTCCAGAAGACGTGAGTGAAGATAGAATACGTCGCCGGGGTATGCTTCACGTCCCGGAGGCCTTCTTAACAACAGTGAAAGCTCGCGGTAAGCGGCGGCTTGTTTTGAAAGATCATCATAAACAACCAAAGCATGTTTGCCGTTATCGCGGAAAAATTCACCTAACGTGGCGCCTGAGTAAGGAGCGATAAATTGTAACGGTGCAGGCTCCGACGCTGAGGCTACAATAACAGTTGTGTATTTCATCGCGTCGTGTTCTTGCAGTTTGGCAACAACTTGCGCAACCGTAGAACTCTTTTGTCCTATAGCTACGTAAATGCAATAGACGGGGTTAACGCCTAATCTTTTTGCTTCTTCGGTATGAGTTAGT
>DAIERC010000177.1 GCA_027347125.1 Ignavibacteriales bacterium | reverse complement strand
AAACTTATTGATAAAGGAACTACGCTTCTGTTAAATATTTCAGCCAGCCCTTATTCTTACGGCAAAAGAAAAGACAGGAAGGAGATGCTTTCGGTTCTCACGAAGCGCGATAAAATCCCATTGGCATATGTTTGTTGTGTGGGGGCCCAAACAGAATTAATTTTTGACGGCGCCAGTATGTGCTTTGACGACGGAGGCAATCTTGTTAGGCTTGGTAAAGCCTATGAAGAAGATTATTTTATTTTTGATACTAAAGTTTCCTATCAGCCGGTTGACGGCACTGAAGATATATTTGAGAAAGAAGTGCTTGAATCATTAGTATTCGGAGTAAAAGATTATTGCGGCAAATTAGGATTTAAAAAAGCTCTTGTAGGTTTAAGCGGGGGAATCGATTCGGCCCTCGTTACTTACATAGCGACGCAGGCTTTGGGAAAAGAAAATGTTCATGTTTTATTAATGCCTTCGCAATTCTCAAGCCAGGGTAGTATTAAAGATTCAGAGAAACTAATTTATAATTTGGGCATCTCACGCGAAGAGATTTCGATTCAGCCGGTTACCGATAAGTTTACCGAAATGCTTTCCAACGCTTTTAATAAACTTCCGGTTGATACTACTGAGGAAAATATTCAGGCAAGGGTGCGCGGCGTATACCTGATGGCTCTTTCAAATAAATTTAATTACCTGCTTCTTACAACAGGTAACAAATCCGAAATGGCGGTGGGTTATTGTACCTTATACGGCGACATGAGCGGCGGCCTTGCGGTTATTGCGGACGTTTATAAAACCGATGTTTATAAAATTTGCAAATATATAAATCGAAATAAAGAAATAATTCCGGAGGAAATAATTGCAAAACAACCGTCCGCCGAGCTAAGGCATAATCAAAAAGATCAAGATACATTGCCGGAATATGAATTGCTGGATAAGATACTTAGAATGTATCTTGAAGAGAATAAAGAATTTAATGAAATTACAGATGTTATTGGCGACCCTGCTATTGTAGCAAAAGTTTTAAGGATGGTTGATTTAAATGAATTTAAACGGCGGCAGGCCGCACCGGCATTACGAGTTTCAAAGAAAGCTTTTGGTTACGGGCGAAGATGTCCGGTTGTTCAAGGATGGAGAAAATAAATTTTCATATAGTGCTTCTTTATGTTCTCGTTGGTAAAATATTTTATTCATCTTAAATGACGCGATAAATATTACATCCCAAACGGGATGATAAAATTTGAGGATAAAAATTAAATCAGGAATGAAAAAATGTTTTCAAAATTAATGTTAAAAAGAATATTATTATTAGTAATCGGTACAATCCTAATAACATTTACAAATAATTTTGCTCAATTTGGTTTAGCTAAAGATGTTGTTAAAATGTCTTCCTACCTATCATTAAATAAGATTTACACCGGAAGCGAAGTTAAGCTTGCCGCAAAGCTTTCTATAGAAAACGGCTGGCATATAAACTCGAACAAACCGCATGACGAAACACTTATCGCTTCAAAGTTTTCAATCGACCCATCTGCAGGTTTTTCTTTAAAGAACATTACGTACCCAAAAGCCAGGGATATAAAACTCAGCTTTTCAGATTCGCCTCTTTCAGTATGGGAAGGCCAAGTTTACATAGGCGGAACACTTGAAGCATCAAAAAATTTAAAGCCGGGAACTTACCCGTTGATAGTGTCGCTTCAATATCAATCATGCAATAATATGAGCTGCCTTCCGCCGAAAACAATTCATGATACCTTAATGGTTGAGGTGGTTGATAAATCTGCCGCGGTAAGTGAAGTTAACCAGGATATATTTAAAAATATCGAGATTGGTTCAACCTCGGTTGCAGCCGCAAACCCGGGAAATGCAAATTCGATTACAACAACCCTGGAACACAGCGGTTTGTTCTTAAGCTTATTGTTTGTATTTATCGGCGGACTTGCCTTGAACTTAACGCCTTGCGTTTATCCTTTAATACCTATTACGGTAGGCTTCTTCGGCGGTCAAAGCGAGGGAAGCACCAAAAAACTTTTTTTAATGGGGTTATTTTTTGTTATCGGTATGGCGCTAACTTATTCGGTAATAGGTGTGGTTACTGCTTTAAGCGGGGCGGTGTTCGGGGCGCTGCTTCAAAACCCTATTGTTATTGTTTTTATTGCCGTAATATTTGTTATCCTTTCATTAAGCATGTTCGGGGTTTATGAATTTAATTTGCCAAACTCAATTGTGGCAAAAGCCGGCGGTGCAAAAAGCGGGTACTTCGGCGCGTTCTTTATGGGTCTAACTATGGGCATTGTAGCCGCTCCGTGTATCGGTCCTTTTGTACTTGGGCTAGTAACTTACGTAGCAGCAAAAGCCGACCCTTACTACGGTTTTATGATGTTCTTTTTTCTTGCGCTGGGCTTAGGTTTTCCTTATTTAATTCTTGCGGTTTTTTCCGTTAAGATAAAAAAACTTCCAAGGGCGGGCGAGTGGATGGAAGCCGTAAAACATATTTTCGGGTTTATACTTTTAGGAATGG
>DAIERC010000175.1 GCA_027347125.1 Ignavibacteriales bacterium | reverse complement strand
AATTATGCGTCGGATGTTCTTCTGGATCAAGACGGCAAATCTAGATGCGATTACAACTGGATGGAAGGTAAATGGTTCGCGTATGAAACTCCGTGGCATACAGGGCAAATTATCTGGGGTTTGGTAGACGCGTACAAGATTACTAAGAACGAAAAATTTCTTGACAATGCCAAAAGGGCCGGCGATTGGTGGTGTGGTTTGCAGATAAAAGACAATCCGAAGTTAAACGGAATGTTGAAAGCTGTCCACGGCGACGGAATAAATTACATCGTATTTGCAACTGTTACGGACGGTACACCGGGTCTGTTTGAATTGTATAGAACAACGGGAATAAAAAAATACGCTGAAGTTCCTACCACCGCCGGCAAATGGATGCTCAAACACATGTATGTTCCGAAGGAACGAGTTTTTTATGATCTGGTAGATCCTGTAACCGGTGAAGTGTTAAAAGGGAATAGCCCCTTCTGGGTTAACAAAAAAGTTCAAACTTTATTTGATGTTGCCCGCCCTAATAATGAGGGTTTTATGTACAAAGATATGTACGAGTTCACCAAGGATGAAAAATATAAAAAAGTATTTATTGAGTTGTGTGAAAGTCTTGTTGAGAAGCAGGGGGCGGAAGGCGTGTGGATGGACTTTATGCCTAACAATAAAGAGGAAAGCTCGTTTCATCCTAGGTTTAGCATCTGGTACGCTGAATCGCTAGTCGAAGGATATGAATTAACTCACGATAAAAGATATTTGGATGCGGCTGTAAAAACCGCCCGTGTGTTTGCAAAAGTGCAGATGAAGGACGGTACAATTTTTTATAAGAACTATACGAGCGGTAAAAAAAATCAAAACTCTATTTGCGGCTCTGCTACATCTTTTGCGGGGATACTCTGGCTTAGATTAATCAAAGCTGGAGTTGGCGATGAGTTTAAAGGTAACGTAGAACGTTCACTCAGTTTTGTTTTGAAAAACAGGTTCCCGCTTAATCATCCCGATAAAAATTTAGCAGGCGGTTTTTTTGAAACCAGAATGAGATCAAAGAACGGCCATATCTGGTTTACGGCAAGGGAAGATATTGCCACATCATTCGGATTGAGATTTTTATCCGATTATTACGTATACAAATTCGGTGAGAAGTAATCTAATGATTCCTTATAAAACAGTTTTGAATTTTTTCCTCGCAGTTACTCTCATCGGGATAATTGCCATGCCGGTTACGGTACAATCGAAAACATATTTTGTCTCTCCTAGCGGGGATGATACTAATTCCGGGACAACAATTAACAAACCTCTCAGCTCAATTACCGGGGCAATAGCGCAAGCCACTGCCGGCGATACGGTTTATTTATTACCCGGCACATATAAAGAAATTATAAACGTTGTTGATAAAAAAGGCATGCCCGAAAAAGCAATTTGTATTTTCGGTTATTCGAATAAAACTGATGATTATCCTGTAATTGACGGCGGTGCGGTTAAACCCCTGCTGGACGGCTCCAACGATTGGATATACATAAAAAATTCCGAGTGGATCGAAGTTGCAAAAATAAAATTTAAAGACGGATGGACAAATCCTATTAAGGTCAACAACTCTTCGTACATTTCATTTGATAGCTGCGTGTTCCGGGGCGGCAAAAGAGTTATTACTGTTGAAGGTGCTTCCTCTCATCATATTCTTGTTGAGAATTGTTATTGGGATCAGGGCGGTGAATATCTCTGGAGAATTGAAAAAGATTCCGTCGGCGTTGAAGCGTGGCTGTCGATGCATCATGTTAATATGGGCTACTTCAACGGTTCGCTTATTGATTTTAGCGGAACCGGCGGTTCGATTGTAATTAGAAAAAACAAAATTGTTAACGCGTTTAACGGAATAAGATACCGCGGCGTAAAGGGATGCGATTCAAATGTGGAAATTTATGATAACGATATTTCAAACATAAGAGATAATGACTTTGAACCGGAGTATTATACTTATAATCTTTTCATATACCATAACTACTCACATAATATACACCGCACACTATCTGTTGATAATGTCGAAGGCGGAAATATTTATTATTTCGGAAATGTCATAACATTAGATAACGATTTGTGGACGGAAAAAATATGTACTAGTTTCGGCAAGGTTTACGGCAAAGACCGGCTGCTAAGCTTTCCGCTTTATGTATTTAATAACAGCTTTTACGGGGCCGCAGCAGCATATAAAATGGATGCCGGCAGCGCTGTTAATTTTAAACATTATAACAATGCCTATTACTTTACTCTGCACGACGGATTCGTAATTAATAAATGGGATCAAACCGACGGTTTTGATTACGATATATCAAACAAACCCTGGCCGGAAAACATTGTTAATAATAAACAGGAAATCCACGGGAAAATTTGCGATATAAAGTTTACCGATCCGGGGAAAAGAGATCTAACGCTGCAACCGGGAAGTAAAGGCATCGATGCCGGAAAAATTATAAAATTAAAAGAACTAGATTGGACGCAATCTTATATAGGCAAAGCGCCCGATGTTGGTGCGTATGAAAACGGTAAGCCGGTTGATGGTCCGGCATTCAGGTTTATGATTCCGCCGCAGGGCAAAATAAGTTACAAAGAAAAACCCCGTCTTGTAAAAGATGTAATTTATGGGAATAAGGTAATCCTTTATTTCTCGGATCGCATCGACCCGTTATCGGTTAAGAATAATTTTGTTGAGTTGTATAAAGGCGGCGAAAAGCTTTCGATAACCTCCGTGTCTTTTTCAAATGATAATTATCAGATGAATGTTGAAGCGAACTCAATCCCGGCGAGCGGTGAATTATCGGTTTCATTTAAGACTATGCCGAAAGGAATTAACGGTGAGACTGCAACTTATTGGGCATCGGTAATTAAGATTTTTAGGAAGTAAGTCATTACGGTTTTGCAAATAAAATAATAAATATTCCCTTTGGAACAATTACAGCA
>DAIERC010000136.1 GCA_027347125.1 Ignavibacteriales bacterium | reverse complement strand
ACCTGACATCCTTTTTTATTTATATTTTATTTATCAACGCTTTCTCACAAGATGAAGGTGCATTTCAAATAGCGCGGCTAAAATACGACGGCGGGGGCGATTGGTATAACGGGCAAACCGAAGAACCTAACCTTTTAACGTTTGTTGGTAAAAATACCAATGTAAAAGTAAAGGCTGATTATACATTTGTGGATATATCTTCCGATGCTATTTTTTCTTACCCTTTTTTATTTATGACCGGCCACGGTAACATAGTCTTTACGCAGGATGAAGTAGAAAGGTTAAGAAAGTATCTCGAGAACGGCGGGTTTCTTTATGCCGATGACGATTACGGCATGGATAAATCTTTTAGAAGAGAAATGAAAAAAGTTTTTCCCGATAAGGAATTGGTTGAACTTCCTTTTGACTACGGTTTGTACCATGATTTTTATGACTTCCCGAACGGGGTTCCTAAAACTCATGAGCATAACGGCAAACCGCCGCAGGGATTCGGAATTTTTATTCATGGCCGGCTGGCGGTTTATTATACGTATGAATCGAATCCAAGCGACGGCTGGGACGATCCGGAAGTTCACAGCGATCCTCCGGCTAAAAGGCTTGAAGCGCTGAAATTCGGTACCAACCTTGTTATCTGGGCATTATCCAATTAATAAATGAAATTGGTTATCTATGGGCAAAGAGTCTGGTTACTATAAAGAAATTTTAAATAAACTTGAAGGACTTGTTAAAAGAGAGTACGCTTTAATTGCTGCGCTTGGCATTCAAGGTGCCGTAATTACGGGTGTTTCCGTTTGGGTTTCTTTTTCTTTTATAGAAATGCTCTGGCATTTTTCTTCTACTGTTAGAACAATATTATTTCTGCTTTCATTTCTGATTTCCGCAGGTCTTTTAATTGCGGCATTTATAGTACCTGTCCTAAAATATTTTAATGTTTTCAGGAAAACAGATTATTATAAAGCCGCCGGTAAGGTCGGCGAATATTTCCCATCTATAAAAGATGATTTGCTTAACGCCATGCAGCTTGTTGCTGATGATGAAGGTAAAAAATATTTTTCTGTTAATTTAATAGAAGCTGCATTTAAAAACGTTTTTGAAAGAACGAAAAACTTAAACTTCAAATCCGTAATTGATTTTAAAAAAGCAAAACAATTGCTGCCCTATTTTTCCGGCATATTGGCTGCGGGGTTACTTCTTTTAGCGTTTGTACCGGGTTTAAATTCAGCGTCATACAGAATAATCAATTTTAACCGCGATTTTACAACACCTCCCAAATTTGTATTCAAAGTATTTCCCGGCAATTATAATTTAACAAAGGGTGACAGCTTAAAAATTGAAGTGCGTGTTGAAGGCCAGCAGCCTAAAGAAGTTTTCATGGCCTCAAAAAACAGCGATGAAACGGATTTTATAACTCAACAACTTTATGCCGATTCAACGGGAAGTTATTATTACTATATCCCTGCTGTAAGAACCTCGTTTAAATATTACGCAAAGGCCGAGAATATTAATTCCGATTTATACTCAATTGACGTAATTGACCGTCCGGTTATAAAAACTCTTGATGTCGCAATCAATTCACCTGCATATTCGCATATTCCAAAAGCGGAGCAGCAAGATAACGGCAACGTATCGGCTTTAACAGGCAGTGTTGTTAATTTGAATTTAACCTCAACCAAACCGCTAATTAAGGCATGGTTGGAATTTGGTGATACTACAAAAAAAGAATTAAGCGTTAATTCAACCGGCGCATCCGGTAATTTTATCGTTAAGAAGGATGATAATTATAAAATTGTTGTTAAGGATAAAAACGGAAACCTGAATTTGTCCCCGATTATTTATTCCGTTAAAGCGCTTGCAGATGCATATCCTTCAATCGAAATAGTATCGCCAAACAGCAACACCTCTCTTGCTAATGATAACCGCCTTCCGGTTGATGTGAAGATAGCAGATGATTACGGATTTACAAAATTGATACTTTGCTATCGTCTTTCTCAATCAAAATACGAGCCGGTTCAAAACGATTACAAGTCACTTGAAATTCCGATTAATAAAAATATTAACCAAGAGGAAGTGCAATATGTTTGGAATTTAACGGCGTTAAATTTAACCGCCGAAGATGTTGTAACTTATTATCTTGAGGTTTTTGACAATGATATTATAAGCGGACCTAAATCGACTAAATCTCCGTCGTTCTCGGTACGCGTTCCAACTCTTGATGAAGTGCTGAATAAGGCCGATCAGGCGCAAAACAAAAGTGTTGATAATATGGAACAAACGCTCAAAAAGGCGGAAGAGTTAAAGCAACGAATGCAGGAAATAAGCCAAGAGCTGAAACAGGATAAAAAAGATATTACATGGCAGGAAAAACAAAAAATAGAACAAACGCTTAATGACTTTAAACAGCTTCAGGAAAAAGTTAGCGATGTAAGCAAAGACCTTCAAAAAATGCAGCAAGATTTGCAGAAGAACAATATGCTTTCTAAAGAGACTCTTGAAAAATATACTGAGCTGCAAAATTTATTTAAGGAGATGTCTACCGATGAAATGCGTAAAGCAATGGAACAGATGCAAAATATTCTTCAGAATATGGATAGAAAGATGACGCAGGACGCTCTTGAAAATATGAAATTTAATGAAGACCAGTTTCGTAAAAGCATAGAGAGAACAATGAATTTGTTAAAACGAATTCAGGTTGAACAAAAGATAGATGATTTATTAAAGAGAACTGAGCAGATTTCTAAAGACCAAAATGAAATTCAACAGCAAACAAAAAAGAGCGATGCCTCTAACAATAAAGACGAGCTAAGTAAAAAACAAAATGATTTGACGAAAGATGCGGAAGATTATTCAAAACAGTTACATGATCTTCAAAAGAAATTTGAAGAACTAAAAGATTTGCCGAAGGACCAGCTTGAAAAATTGAGTAAGGAATACGAAGAACAGAAAAATGAACAACTATCTCAAAAAGCATCTGAAGATATTCAGCAAAATCAGGTGAGCCAGGCACAGCAGAATCAATCTCAAATAATGCAGAATATGCAGCAAATGAAAAAGGGAATGCAGCAGCTTCAACAGTCTATTGCCAGGCAAAACCAGTTGCAGACCTTTACCGATATGATGAAAATAACCGATAATTTAATCACTCTTTCAAAACAACAGGAGCAATTAGAAAATCAAACTAGTAAGTCTGACCAAAGTACAACTTCCGGAAATGAAAATGCGCAGAGGCAAAACGGTATTCAAAATAATCTTGATAAAATAATGCAGCAGCTTTCCAAATTGTCTCAAAAAACTTTTGCCATAACACCGGAAATGGGAAAAGCTCTTGGTGACGCGGAACGACAAATGAATCAAGCGATTCAGAATATTCAAAGTAGAAATAAACAAGCCGCATCGAACAATCAGGGGCAGGCAATGGAAGGCTTAAACGAGGCGGCAAGTTTATTAAAAAGCTCGATGGAACAAATGATGCAGGGAGGGCAGGGAGGCGGCATGCCATCTTTAATGCAGCAACTTCAAAAACTTTCGGGGCAGCAGATGAGCTTGAATAATTTAACTCAAATGCTTCAACAAGCAATGAAGGGAAGTCTTTCTATGCAGCAACAGGCTCAGATGCAGCGGCTGGCGCAGCAGCAAGAACTTATAAGAAAATCTCTTGAGCAGCTTAACAAAGAAGCTCAAAAGGCAGGAGAGTCAAAGAAAATACCAGCTAACCTGGAAGACATCGCCCGAAAGATGCAGGAAGTTGTAAAAAACTTGTCTACAGATAATGTTGATGAAAAAGTTTTACAACAGCAAGAGCACATTCTTTCCAGGTTACTGGAGGCGCAGCATTCTGTTAATGAGAGAGATTATGAGAAGCAAAGAGAATCAAAAGCCGGTGAAAATATTGCGGGTAAATCACCCGCGGAATTAAATTTATCTGCCGATAAAGATAGGAATAAAATAAAAGACGAGCTAGACAAAGCCGTGCAGGAAGGTTATTCAAAAGATTACGAAAATTTGATACGGAAATATTTTGAAGCTTTGCAGAAGGAAAATAACAAGAAATGAGGTAGTCATCTTCAATTTATACCGGATCGATGTGGACAAATACTTTATTTATTTCGGGCAGTGCGGAAATGGCTTGTTGTACCGATTTACCGATGTCGTGAGAAGTTTTTGTTGTGGCGTTCTTATCTACGTCAATATGAATTTCCACATGAAATTTATTACCCACATAATGTGATTTTAGCTCATTCAGCCCTTTTACGCCTTCTATTTTCAAGGCGGTATTGGCTATCTCTAATATTAAACTTTTATCGGCGGCTTTACCCATCAAATAATCAATATTCTCCTTAGCAATCTGGTAACCCGATCTAAAAATAAATAAGGCTATTATTATCCCGGCAATTCCGTCAACATATTTAAAGCCGAGTTGAATGCCGATAATACCGACTATGGAAATTGAAGAAGCAAGAACATCGTTAAGGCTGTCAACCGCGCCGGCGTTTAACGCGGGGCTTCTATATTTCTTCCCTACAGATTTTTGGTAAGTCATTAAAATAAGCTTGGTAGCAACGGTTGTAATCAAGATTATATAAACGGCGGGGGTAATATGCGTTTGCCCAGGGGTAATAATTCTTCCAATCGATTCTTCAATAAGGTTGATGCCCACTATACCGGCAAAAAGTGCTACCAAAAAAACGGCAATCGGTTGTGCGGCGTTATGACCGAATTGGTGGTCATCATCAGGTTTCTTAAGAGATACACGCACACTGTACATAATAGCCGCCGAAGAAATGATATCCGTCAGCGAGTTTATCGCGTCTGAAATTACGGCGATAGAATTGGATATAACCCCGGCTGCGGCTTTTATAATGAATAAAAAAATATTGGCGGCCATTGAAAGGTTGGTGGCTCTTTTAAGTGTGTTTATCATTTGTAAAAATAAATTTTTCTTAAAATAGAATAACTTAAAGATAATAATATTTCATTAAATTTTAGAGATTGGGCGGAAAAACTTGTTACAATAAAAACAGTTTTTTTACTTATAATCTGTTATATTCTTGTTATATTTTGAGTGTTAAAATATTTTTTGAATGTTTTAGTCCGCGATTTTTATTAGATTTTTGCAATTATTAAAAAATTTAAAATCATATATCTGTAGTTTAAATGATAGAGCTTCTTAAAAACTCGCTGGAAATTATTACGTGTTTAAGTAAAAGCAATGCAGGCTATTTATTAAAGCTCAATTATAAGTCAAAAGAAATAATTGTTTCTTTGGGTGAAGTGCAAAAGATTTCCGGGCCGGTAAATGATATATTATTCAACCTTTTCGTATCCGGTAAAATCAACTCGGATAACGCCGAAATTTCCTCTCTGTTAAAAAAAATAGTTGGCGAGTTCGCCTTAAAGTCGTTTTTTATTAAGGAAGTTTATTCAAATAATAATTCCGAAGACGCGGTTTATATAATATTATTATCTTCTAAAGCAAATAATTTTTCCTCAGCAAAAATTTCATCAATAAAACCCGCACTGGAAGTTCTTGCCGGACAAGTTAAAAATTTTGAAGAAGATAATGTACATAATAACGATGATAACCTGGCCGAAGGAAGAAACCACAATCATATATTAAAACACAGTCAGGGTTTTTTCAGAGTGCTTCTTGAAGTGTCTGAAGATCTTCTGTTTATATTAGACCAGGATGGCTGTTTTATTACGTTAAATGATTTCGGCGCAGCGTCATTGGATTATAGCCCGGATGAATTAGTTGGCAAACACTTTTTGGAATTTGTTTCCTTTAAGGAAAAAAATAAGGCAGCCCAGGCCATTCAAAAAATTATTGAACACGATAAAATATTTACTTTTGAGACTACATTAATAAGTAAATACGGGAACGAAATAATATTTGAAATCAGTGGTAATTCATTAATTGAAGAAAATAAAATTGCCGGCGTGCTTGCCGTGGGCAAAAACATTACTGAGCTTAGAAATTTTGAAGAAAAAATAAATCAACTTAACTCGAAGCTTCTTGAGGCTAACAGAATAATTACAATTGAACGGCAAAGATCCAAACGCCAAAAGGCCATCCTTTATGAATTGAATAAAATGAAAAGCGAGTTTGTTTCAAATATATCTCACGAGCTCCGTACACCCTTGGCTTCAATTATAGGATTTTCCGAAACCATTGCTTCCGATGTAAACATGCCGGTTGAAATGAAGAACGAGTTTAACGAAATTATTTTAACAGAGGGAAAGCGGCTGGCAAAGCTGGTAAACGACGTGCTTGATGTTTCCAGAATTGAAAGCGGCGAACTTGAGTTGAACAGGGCCGAATCGGATATTGTCGTTATCCTGAACGAAGTTATTGAAAGTAACAAAAAAAGTATTGATGAAAAGAATTTAACATTAACAACAGATTTGCCTTCCGAAAATGTTATATTAATGATCGATAAAGAAAGAATTTCTCAGATTTTAAACAGCGTAATTAACAACGCGGTTAAATTTACAAATCGAAACGGAAGAATTACAATAAGTGCCCAAACGCTTTACAAGGAATTTGAAATAACGGTAAGCGATACAGGAATAGGAATACCGGCAAAGGACCTGCCGTATATTTTTCAAAAATTTTACAGGGTAAGCCGCCCGGGTATTGAAATACCGGGTACAGGTTTGGGCTTGGTTTTTGTTAAACAAATTGTAGATTTGCACAAAGGTTTTATTTCTGTTCAAAGTGAAGTTAACAAAGGGACTACTGTAATTCTTAAACTACCAAGAACGTCAAAAATATAATAAAAAATTCGAGGTTAAACTTTGAGTAAATTAGTTTATATTGTAGATGATGAGCAGGCTATATCCAAATTGCTTACATATTGGGTTAGAGACAAATGGAAATATGATATTGAAGTATTCGGCAACGGAGAAGACCTTCTTCGAAAATTGGTTAACAAACCAGATTTGGTTTTGCTGGATATTATGCTGCCTGGCATGGACGGGATTGAAGTTCTTAAAAGAATAAAGCAACTGGATGAAAATCTTCCCGTTATTATTCTTTCGGCCCAGGGCAGTATAGAAGTTGCCGTAGACGCGTTAAAATTCGGGGCGTTTGATTATTTCGCAAAACCTATAGATATACAACGGCTTGAACCTGCAATTAAAAATGCAATTAAAAATTATGATCTTACAAAAGAATTAGAGAATCTAAAAGAAAACGTTAAAAAAGAATACAGCTTTGATAATATCGTATCTGCCGACGGCAAAATGCAGGACGTCTTCAAACTGGTTTCAAAAGTTTTAAACAATGATATTACGGTGTTAATATACGGTGAAAGCGGAACAGGTAAAGAATTAATTGCCCGCGCCATTCACTATAATGGTAAAAGAAAAGACAAACCTTTTATAGTGGTAAATTGCGCGTCAATTCCCCGCGAACTTTTGGAAAGCGAATTATTTGGGCATGAAAAAGGATCTTTCACCGGCGCTCATCAACGGAAACTTGGTAAATTTGAATTGGCTAACGGCGGCACGCTGTTTCTAGACGAGGTTGGCGAGCTTGAAATGCTGCTGCAAGCCAAGTTGTTGCGTGTAATTCAGGAAAAAGAATTTGAAAGAGTAGGCGGAACCGAATTAATAAAAACCGATGTTCGCATTCTTTCGGCTACTAACAGGGATTTAAGGCAGGCAGTTGAAAGAAAAGAATTTAGAGAAGATTTATATTACCGTTTAAATTCTTTCCCAATTTCAATTCCGCCTTTGCGTTACAGGAAGGGTGATATCATAGTATTGGCGCAGCATTTTCTTGATACCTTTAACAAAAAATTAAATAAGAACAGTAAAGGCTTTTCCAAAAAAGCACTGAAATTAATTTATGAATACAACTGGCCCGGGAACATAAGGGAAATGGAAAACACGATAGAACGCTGTTTGATTATTGCTGAGAAAGAAGTTATAGAAGTAGATGATTTGCCCCCGCATATTAGAGCGGCCGAATCGGTTAACACAACTGAAATTTCCGGCGCGTTATTTAGCGATGATGTTATTGTTCCCTTTGAAAAATTAAAAGAGGAAGCTATTAGGCACGCGCTTAAAATAACCGAGGGTAATATTGTTGAGGCGGCGAAAAAATTACAGCTGGGCAGAGCTACTATATATAGATTAATGGAAAAATATAACATCGAAAATAGAACAATAGATTAAAAAAAATTATAAATAAAAACTATAGGCTGAATTATGGATTTTATAAAAGAAACGCATAACGATATAATTATAGAAATTGTCAACCTTACAAGAGCCACTTTAAAAGAAGCTGAAGAGTTCAAACAAACTTTAGCGCAGGATATTGAACTCGGCGCACGAAAGATAGTGGTTGACCTAAACGAATGTGAGTTTATTGACTCAACATTTCTCGGCGCTCTTGTTGTATCGTTGAAAAAAATTACCGCTCTAGGCGGCGATTTAAGGCTTGTAGGTTTTCAACCTGCGGTGCATTCAATGTTTGAGTTAACAAGAATGTATCGCGTATTTGAAGCGTACAAATCAAAAGAAGATGCAGTGCTTAGTTTTAATAGTTAATTCGGTTGGCTTAAATTTACGTTTGATTGAATTTAATTTTTTTTAATCTAAAAGGCGAAGAGGTATTTATACCTATCAAATAGGATAACAAATTTTTCATTTTATGACCGGTCAAGATAAAAAATCAATTTTAATTATAGATGACGATGTTACTATTCGGAAACTTATCAGCTATCATTTAACAAATAATAACTATGTAGTTTTTGAAGCAGAGGGCGCAAGCAGAGCCTTTGAAAAGTTGAATGAAGAAAAGATAGATCTTGTTTTATGCGATGTAACTATGGATGAAATGGACGGGTTTACTTTTTGTCAGAAAGTAAGAGAGAATGAAAATTTCAGAGTACTGCCTTTTGTTTTTGTTACCGCCAAAAATTCCATTGAAGATAAATCGAAAGCCATGGAAGCCGGCGGGGACGACATTATTTCCAAACCTTTTGATATTCAGGATGTGTTGATAAAAGTTCAAGCGCTTATAAGGCGATCCGAAATATATAAAGTATACGGAACGAAAAAGAACCTTGAACAGTCATTTTCCGAAAGTGCGGCTAAAATATTATTGGTTGATGATGATTTTTCATTGGCAAAATTATTCCAATATAATCTGAATAAGGCCGGCTTCGAATGTGAAATTGCGGACAACGCAGAAAAAGGATTAAAGCTTGCAAAAAAATCTGCGCCTGATCTTATAATCTCGGATATAATGATGCCTGCCGTGGACGGATTTCAATTCAGAAGAATGCTGCTTGCCGATCGTGAATTAAGGGCTATCCCGTTTGTATTTCTTACTTCGAAGGGCGAAGAGGATGATATCCTTGACGGTTATAATCTCGGCATAACAGATTATGTTTTGAAAACCGCCGGCCCAAGGGTAGTTGTTGCAAAAGTTAGCGCAGTAATTAAAAGCCTTGGTAAAGAAAGGCAAAAAGTTGTTACAGAACTTCATCAGGCCGCCGATTCACTTAGGGTGAAAGTTGTTCCCGATTCCAATCCCCAGTTTGACGGTTACGAAATAAAACACTGGCATCAACCTTTTCACGGAATTCCCGGCGGTGATTTTATTGATTACTTCAAAATGGACGACAACAATATTGCGGTAGTTTTGGGTGACGTTATGGGAAAAAAATGGGGCGCCTGGTATTTTGCTTTTGCTTATGCCGGTTATGTTAGAAGCGCTCTAAGAGTTGTACTTCAAACCGCAAAAGAATTTTCACCGAGTGAAATTCTTCAGCAAGTTAATAACTCTGTCTACCAAGATGCAAAAGTATCCGAAGTTTTTGCCACGCTTTCTGTTGTTGTCCTTAATAATAAAACGAAACTTGCTAAATATACTGGTGCGGGAGACCTGCCTATTTTGCATATGGATTCGCAAACCGGCGAAGTTGAGAAAGTAAAATCGAAAGGATTGTTACTCGGATTCTCGGCGCAGGGTAATTATGAAGATATTACACTAAATATGGCGCAAGGCGATTACTTATTTCTGGTTACCGACGGAATAATTGAATCGAGGAATTCTGAGGGCGAACAATTTGGTTCCGACAGATTAAAAGAAACTATTAAAAAATATTATAATTCAGACGACCTTCTCTTCAATATTAAAAAAGAATTTTCAAGTTTTACCTCTGAAAAATTTGAAGATGACATTAGTCTAATATCTATAAAATCTTTTTAAAACATCCACTCTTTTCACAATACGGCAACTTCTATGCAAAATTATTTGGGAAATTTCGTTTCATGTGATTTTTTAGCAGTTTGACAAATTAAATTTCATAACTTACATTAACACCAGTATAAGCCCGAAAATAATCAAAGAGGGAGATTATGAAAGGTGTAGCAATTACGGGGCTAAATGGAAGGGGTAATCAATCCGTTTTTCTTTGTATTGTAAAAAATTACTTCGTTCTGCCCTTTGGATCCGGCATTTGGGGATTTTTATCCTTTATGGCAATTATATGCTTATCGAAATTTCTAGGTAACCTCGTGGGGACTTTAGAAGCTTTTGAAATAGAGTTTGAAGATATTACTTTATCTCTCCTGGGTTTTATAATGTCTTACTTAATAAAATTTTTAAAAAACTTTAGCGATAGTTAAAACTTTGTTATAAAATTCTTGTTTGAAATAATTATAAACCGTAATTAGAATTCATCGCTGGCTTGTAACTTTTCGGTTCTGTCAGCAATCTTAAGTTGTTCTATTAACGTGTACAAATCTCCTTCCATGATGTTGGATAAATTATAAAGCGTAAGACCAATACGATGATCAGTAACTCTGTTTTGCGGAAAATTATACGTCCTTATCTTATCGCTTCTGTCTCCGCTGCGCACCATTGTTTTACGCTGGGCCGAAATTTCTTCGTTCTGTTCCTTTATTTTAATATCGTAAAGCCTGGCTCTTAGCACCTTCATGGCCTTCTGCCTGTTCTTTAATTGCGACCTTTCATCCTGGCATTGAACAACCAGTCCGGTTGGAATGTGCGTAATTCTAACAGCGGTTTCAACCTTGTTTACATTTTGTCCCCCGGCGCCGCCTGAACGGAAGATATCGATTCTTAGATCATTCTGGTTTATTTCAACTTGTACATCCTCGGCCTCCGGAAGAACCGCTACCGACGCTGCTGAAGTATGAACGCGGCCGCTTGCTTCGGTAGCAGGCACTCTCTGAACACGGTGAACGCCGCTCTCAAATTTTAGTTCGCTGTAAACACTTTGGCCGTTTATGGAGAATACAACTTCTTTAACTCCGCCGAGGCCGGTATCGTTAATATCTATTAACTCAACTTTCCACCCTTTCATTTCGGAGTACCTGGTATACATTCTAAACAAATCGCCTGCAAACAAAGCCGCTTCCTCACCTCCGGTTCCTGCGCGTATTTCCATTATGATATCTTTATTGTCGTTCGGATCTTTCGGCAGTAACAGTATTTTTATCTGTTCTTCAATTCTTTCTTTATTTGTTTCAAGCTCGTCCAACTCAGCCTCTGCCATTGAGGCCAACTCTTTATCGTTACCGTTGTTAATAATTTCCTTATTCCCGTTTATATTATTTAATATTTGAGAATACTCTTCATATGATTGGATGATTTCAACAAGGTCGCTTCTTTCCCTGCTAAGATTTACAAGCTTTTCTCTGTCGTTTAAGAATTCTGGATCGGAGAGTTGTTGATTAATCCTGTCAAATTTTTCTTTAATTCTTCTTAATCTGTCTATCAGTTCCATTTTATTTCTTCATTAATAGATTGCAAATATAGTAAACGCGGCTGATAAAATCTAAAAAGCGGGATAGTTAAATATTCAACCAAAAGCGAATTTACCTTGTAGGTTTTGATAAAGCATTGCCGGTTATTTTACCGAAGTTAAATGCTTCATAATTTAGTCATAGGAATATTCTATCCGACCAGCTTTGTATGATGAAACAGAAATATTATTTTTTTACCTTTGTAAAAATATTTTGAAACATGAATGAAAAAATTTGAAATTCCTGATATTTACAAAAGTCCTTTAATCTCAAGGATAAAGGAGATAAGAAAATTAAGCGACCCAAGGAAAAAAGATTTTTATCCCTCGTTGTTAGACTTTGGCCCGGTTAGATTTTTACTTGCCAGGCATTTCGGGTTTTGCTACGGTGTTGAAAACGCAATAGAAATTTCCAATAGGATTATTGAAGATAATCCAGGAAAGCGGATTTTTTTATTGAGCGAAATGATACATAATCCTTCGGTGAATGAAGAGTTAATATCACGCGGCGTAAAATTCTTGATGGATACATCCGGTAATCAGCATCTTGATTGGAGCGAGCTTAGCAGCGAGGATATTGTGATTGTCCCGGCTTTCGGTACCACTGTAGAAGTAGAACAAAAGCTTAAGGATATAGGTATCGATATACGGAAATATAATACTACCTGCCCGTTTGTAGAAAAAGTTTGGAACCGCTCAATACAATTGGGAGAAAACAATTATACCGTAATCATTCACGGTAAATATTATCATGAGGAAACCAGGGCAACCTTTTCCCGCAGCAACCAAAAGGCTCCTTCCGTTATAATCCGTAATATAGATGAAGCTGGCTTGTTGGGCAAAATAATTTTAAATGAAATTGAGCAAGATGAATTTTATAATCTTTTTCGTGGAAAATATTCAACCGGTTTTGACGTTGCTAAAGATTTACAAAGGATAGGGGTTGTTAATCAAACAACTATGCTTGCAACGGAAACCCAGGAGATTGCCGATTTCCTTAAGAATATCATGACTCGTAAGTTCGAACCGGAAAATATTTCGCGGCATTTTGCGGATACACGCGATACATTATGTTACGCTACAACCGATAATCAAGACGCAACG
>DAIERC010000128.1 GCA_027347125.1 Ignavibacteriales bacterium | reverse complement strand
ATCAGCACTCCACAGGTAAGTGCAGCTTCGGCTAAAACAAGCGTTGAGGCTGTTATCAATTGCGGCGATGATTTGAAAGCGGTTCTGGAAGCAAGGTTATTTGATCCGAAAGGAAAGCTTGTTGAGAAAACTAAAATCGCAAGCAATCTTGTAAAAGGGAAAAATAATTTAACAATAAATTTCCGGGATATTAAACGGCCGCAGTTATGGTCGCCTGATGCGCCCATCCTTTATACCGTAGAAGTAAGCTTGCTTCTAAATAAAAATGTTGCGGATAAATTATCGGATAGAATAGGGTACCGGTGGTATGAATTTAAAGACCATGGTCCTTTTTATCTTAACGGCAAAAAACTTTTAATCCGGGGAACTCACCGTCATGAAGATTATGCCGGTTACGGCGAAGCAATGCCCGACAGCCTTCAAATAAAAGATATCAAGATGATCAAAGAAATGGGAGCCAACTTTGTGCGCCTGGCTCATTATCCCCAAAGTCCTCTTGTTTATAAAGAATGCGACGAGCTTGGTCTTCTTGTTTGGGATGAATTACCCTGGTGCCGCGGCGGTGTTGGAAAAGAAGAGTGGAAGGAAAACACTGCGCGGTTATTTAAAGAACAAATCAATCAAAACTTCAATCATCCAAGTATAATAATTTGGTCGCTCGGCAATGAACTCGACTGGTTGCCGGACTTTCCTAAAGACGGTGGAAACCCTGATTCTCTCGATTCATTCTTGAGAGTTTTAAATAACATTGCGCATACAATGGATCCTTCTAGATTAACGGCGGTGCGCAAATACGAAGGCGCCGCAAAAATTGTTGATGTCTTCTCGCCTTCAATATGGTCGGGCTGGTATTCCGGTGTTTATAAAAATTATCAAAAAGCAATTGAAGAGGCTCAAAAAAAATTTCCGCACCTGCTTCATGTTGAATACGGCGGCGACAGCCATGTAGGAAGACATAATGAAAATCCAATTACCGGCGAAGGAATATTAAATTCAAATGAGTGGGACGAAAAAGTAAACAAAGTTAAAGTTCAAAACATAGCAAACATGGGAGACTGGAGCGAGAATTACATCGTTGACTTGTTCGATTGGCATTTGCGATATACCGAGCTTTCCGAAAATTTTAGCGGGAATGTTCAATGGGCTTTTAAAGATTTTCCCACACCGCTTCGCCCTGAAGATCCGATTCCATACATGAACCAGAAAGGATTGGTAGACCGCGCCGGCAATCCTAAAGACGCGTACTATGTTTTTAAAAGTTACTGGACAAAGAAACCCGCATTCTGTTATATTGAAAGCCACACGTGGACTGTACGGAGCGGACCGAAGAACATAGATAGAGAGGTACGTGTATACAGTAACTGCGATGTCGTAGAGCTTTTCTTAAACGGCGTAAGCCAGGGTAGATTGAAAAAAGATATTACAAAGTTTCCTGCAAGCGGTTTAACCTGGAAAGTGAAGTTCAATGAAGGTCAGAATAAACTTGAAGCGACTGGTTTTGACGATAACAAACAAGTGACTAAAGATGAAATGGAAGTAACATATACTTCCGTAAAAAACGGTGTCCCGAATGACATTTTAATCAAGGCTGAAAAATTAAAAAACGGGAACTATATAATTACCGCTACGGCTGTTGATTCAAAGGGAAGAAGATGCCTTGATTATAATTCGAGAGTATATTTTTCCAGTATGGAAAACGGAGAGCTTCTCGAAAATTATGGTACTCCTACCGGAAGCTCTGTAATTGAAATGGCAAACGGTCAAGCCCAAATTGAATTTAAGCCTGTGCCGCTTAGCAAGGCGGTAATTGAAGTAAGGAATCAGGATTTTAAAGGAAGTTACGTAGTAATTGAAGATAAATAATTATTGGAATTAACATACGCATGAAATATAAAAACATTTTTGTTTTGCTGACGGTAATTGCAATTTTGTTTGCATACTCAATTAAAATGAATGCGCAGGTAATCGGAATTTATTTTAGTAATGATCAAATAGAGGCCGTAAAAAGAGCCGTTGATGCGCATGACGAAAAAATAATGCCCTTCGTTCATGAATTAAAAAAGCAAGCAGATAAGATGATGAAGAAGGGGCCGTGGACAATAACTTCCGTGCCTGCTCCTACACCTTCAGGTAACCCGCACGATTATTTTAGCGAGGGACGCTACTGGTGGCCCAACCCCAAAGACCCTAACGGCAAATACATCAGGAAAGACGGATTAACTAATCCGGATATTTTTAGAGCGCATACCAAGATGCTTAATCAAGTGTATGACGCAGTTTACTATTTAAGCATGGCGGCATATTTCCTGGGTAATCAAAAATACGCGGACCATGCTGCCAAGATAATTTCGGTGTGGTTTTTAAATCCGGAAACAAAGATGAATCCGAATCTTAATTTTGCGCAAGCCATAAGAGGAGTAACCGAAGGAAGAGGAACTGGAATAGTTGATATGCACAGGTACTCCATGTTTCCCGAAGCAATAAATTTATTGGAAGCAAGCGGCAAATGGAATAATAAAGATTATAATTCGCTAAAGAATTGGTTCCGGCAATTTTTGAACTGGCTGCTAACAAGCAAGAACGGAAAGCATGAAATGAATTCCGGTAATAATCATGCAACATGGTGGGCGGCGCAGGCTATGGCATACTCAATATTTTTAAATGACACTTCCGTTTACAATATGTTGATTGAGCATACGAAAAAGGACTTGATAGGGAAAGAAATTGAACCTAACGGAAGCTGTCCGAGAGAAGAAGCCCGCACAAGATCAATGCATTATTCCGTTTTTAACCAGGAAGCATTCTCTTTAATTTGTACAATGGCATCTTTAAGAGGAAGTGATTTATGGACATACTCAACGCCGGAAAGCGGAAGTGTTAAAAAGTCCATAGACTATTTGCTTCCTTACTTGCAAGGCAAAGAAAAGTGGCAGAAGCAAAACATCGTACCGTTCGAAGGGGAGCAACCTCTTTCATTGGCGCTTGCCTATTTGCATTTTAAGAATCCTCAATATTTAGATCAGTATGTAAAAATGGGAACCGATAATAAAATTATGTTCAATGAGCAGTTTAAGCTTTTAGTTGATCTTGTATTAGCAGTGCAACATTGAAAATCAAAAGAAG
>DAIERC010000097.1 GCA_027347125.1 Ignavibacteriales bacterium | reverse complement strand
CGGCGTTGACGGAAACACAGCTTCGATAATAACTAATTACATAACTGCGGCAACATCATCGTATTCTCAAAAATTTGCCGCAAAGGTTCTTGCCGTAAGAGGTGCAAAATCTTATTTGCCTATAGATATAGAGCCGGCCTTTTGGTTTAATCCTTCTTTAAAGTCCACGGTTTTTTTAGTGCCTGGCCTAATAGCAATGATCTTAATTATTACGGCGGTTGTTTCAATTTCGCTTTCCATTGTTAGAGAAAAAGAAAGAGGTACAATAGAACAGATTAACGTCTCGCCGTTAACATCGCTGGAATTGTTAATCGGCAAAACACTTCCTTACACCATCATTTCATTGATGATAGCCGCGTTTATCTTAATCGCCGGATATATACTCTTCGGTATAACTGTTAAAGGAAGTTACATTCTATTATTCTTTACTACTTTGATATTCATTTTCTCGGCGTTGAATCTGGGAATATTTGTTTCCAGCATTGCCAATACACAACAGGTGGCATTTCAAATGGCTACATTAATTTCAATGCTTCCGTCCGTAATACTTTCGGGGTTCATTTTCCCGATTGACAGTATGCCCAAGTTTATACAAATATTAACAAACGTTACGCCTGCTAAATTTTTCCTTGTTATACTTCGCGATATAATGATAAAAGGCGTAGGGCTTTCCGCATTCTGGGACCAGGTTGTATACCTTTTAATATTCTCGTTTTTACTTTTAACTATTGCGGCAATTAAAAATAAAAAATCCAAAACAGTTTGATAATTATGAATCTAAATTTTGTTTGAGCCAGTTATGAAAACAATTATAAATATAGTAATAAAAGAATTCTTGCAGCTAAAGAGAGATCCGCGCTTATTCGGCATAGTATTTCTCGCTCCGGTTTTACAATTAATTTTTTTGGGATATGCGGCCAATATGGATGTTAATACCGTTCATACCGCGGTTTTCGATCAGGATAAAAGTTCCACTAGTAGAAAATTTGTTGAGAAGTTTGAACGATCGGGTTATTTCCAAATAGACGATTACGTTGATAACTACAATGAAGTTACCGAAGATATTAATAAGGGAAAGGTGCTCTGGGCATTGGTTATACCAAAAGATTTCGAGAAAAAAATAAACAGAAAAGAATCGGCACCCATTCAGGCAATATTCGACGGGTCGGACGGCAATAGAACATCAATTGCTTTCGGATATGTGCAAAGCATCGCTTCGAGCTATTCAAAAAATATTTTACTTAAAGCCGCAAACAGATCGGGCATTAAAACATCTATTGCCGGCTCGCTTGTTCCTGAAACAAGAGTTTGGTATAACCCCGAATTGAAAACTAGAGTATTCATGGTGCCGAGTATTATGGGTATGATTTTGATGGTTATAACTATGATACTTATGTCGATGGCAATTGTGAAGGAAAGGGAAATAGGTACACTTGAACAGCTTGTTGTTACACCAATTACGCCCGCGCAATTAATAATTGGTAAACTTATTCCCTTTACTATTCTCGGATTTATAGATGTGCTTTTGGTTCAGGCCATAATGATTTTTTGGTTCGGAATTCAGATACAGGGAAGTTTTATTTTTCTTCTTTTTGCATCATTCCTTTTTGTGTTGTCTACGCTCGGTATTGGTTTGTTTATCTCTACAATATCTAAAACGCAGCAGCAGGCTATGATGGTGGCGCAATTTGCGGTTATGATGCCGATGATATATTTATCGGGCTTTGCTTTCCCGATTGAAAATATGCCGAAGATTATACAGTATATAACATACCTTATTCCTCTTCGCTATTATATAACCATATTGAGAGCGGTTATACTTAAAGGCGCCTCCTTTCTGGAACTGCTTCCCGAAACCGGAATGCTTCTTGGAATGGGGCTTCTGATTTTATTAGCCAGCGCGCTTCGATTTAAAAAGAGGCTGGGATAAATATTTACGCTATCGAGATAAAAAAATAATATGGTTTAGCGTATCCTATTTCTATGTGAAGTGTTAATAAATCCTTTTTGAAAAGCATTTCTAAAAAATATCTATTGTTTCTTTCCTAATAGATATTTACGTTTGACTATCACTAATACATAAACATAACTTTTTTGAAAGCAGGGGAATATGAAAAAAGTATTGTTCCCTCAAAACACTTTAGCGTTTGTTCTGTGGATAATTGCGTTCCACTCTTTTTGTGTAGGCGTTGGGATGATTTTTATGCCCTCACACTTAATGGAGTTTTTCGGCTTTTCATCCGGCAGCGATTGTTTTTTTAGATATCAGGGCGGGGTATTTCATATTGTTATGAGCACGGCTTATGCCGGAGGTGCCGTAAATATAGCCCGGAACAAATCATTAATACTGCTTACAATTACAGCAAAATTTTTGGCAACTGTGTTTTTATTCTCATACTATTTCTTTGCGGCTAAGGTTTGGATGGTTTTGTTGTCGGGCATAGGTGATCTGGTGATGGGATTAGCCGTGCTGCTTTTGTTTATCCGTTATAATAGGCAGGCTAAAGCAGCAATCAATTAAAAGAAGTTCGGGTACTTGAAGAACTAAAAAATTCGGGCAACTAATGGAATCAAATCTGCCCTCAATTGTAATAACAGGGGCTTCCGGATTTATCGGTAGATATTTATTAGATAGTATTAAAGAAGACTACCGTATCTTTGCTATCGCACGCCGTTCTCAGAAAGAATCCGACGTTCCCGATCATATTAATATTACCTGGCTTCAATGCGATATTGGCAACACGCAACTGGTAGATGAAACAACAAATCACATCATAGAACATGGCGGAGTCGATTTTATTCTTCACATGGCGGCTTATTATGATTTTGAAAATAAATGGGTCGACGAATATCAGCGCACCAATATTGACGGGACAAAAAATATACTGGCAATGGCTAAAAAGATAAACGTTAAAAGATTTATCTTCATCAGTTCCATAGCCGCTTGCAGTTTTCCTGAGGCAGGAAGTTTTATTAATGAAAAATCTTTACCGGATGGAAAAGAGCCTTACTCAATAACCAAAAGAGTCGGCGAACAAATGGTAAAAGAGTATTCTACTTTTTTCCCGTGTTCCGTTGTAAGGTTAACTGCAGTATTCAGTGATTGGTGTGAGTACGCGCCGTTATATAAATTCTTAAATACCTGGCTTGCCAAAAAATGGGATTCAAAAATATTAGGGGGAAGAGGTGAATCGGCTATACCGTATATTTATATTCATGATGTTATAAAAATATTTGTTGTCCTGCTAAGCAAACATGCTTCTCTTCCCGATTTTGATATTTACATTGCGAGTCCTAATGGCTCAACATCCCATCTTGAATTATTTAAAACAGCAACGAGAGATTACCTTGGCGAAGAAGCAAAACCTGTGTTGCTGCCGAAACCGATTGCCTTTTTAGGCCTGGTATTCAGAACCGTTTTAAGAAAAATTAAAATTGCGTATCATGATTCCTTTGAAAGATTATGGATGCTGAGGTATATCGATTTAAAATTAGACACCGATGCGTCATACACAAGAAATGTTTTAGGATGGAACCCTGTTCCCAGGTATCATATTCAAAGGCGTATGCTTTATCTAATTGAAAAAATGCGAAGTCATCCGTCTGAATGGCAAATGAAAAACGAGGCTGCGTACAAACGTGTTAAGGGAAGGCCGGGTTTAATGATTTATCAGGCTATGGTTGACGAAAAAGAAAAACTTCTTGAGTGGATTATTATAGAGATCAGGTTTTCTGAGGAGAAAAAATTTATTCATTATAAGAAAATGGATTTTACGGATTTCAAATCTTATATGAGCACCTTGTACCATTTACTAATGACGGCCGTTCGAAGCGGCGACAGGAGCTTAATATTAAAATATATTGACGATATTGCGTTAAGAAGATTTTCCGAAGGGTTTGAGCCTGCCGAAATTTGCGACGCTTTACGCATTTTTAATAATGTAATTACTACAAATTTGAATTCAAGAGATGATCTTCAACCTGTTAAAAATGAAATTTATAATTATGTAGGAATGACGATACAACTGGCTACCGACGAAATAGAAGACATTTACGAATCGCTTGATAAAAAAATGCCTCGCGGTAAATTTCCAGAGTCTCAAATGCTGCCAGATGTAAGAGCTTTGCAAAAACTGGTTCGTCAAATAAGCGCTTTATACCGGAGATACCCGGAAGAAAATTCTTTTTACGACGAAAAGGAAAAAGAAAACAAATAAGTATTTTTAAAAACCTTCAATAATATTAAATTCCCATAGCCAGCCTACACCCGGCCTGTTAAGAGGACGAACATAATCAATTTCTCCTACGGCATAACCAAAAAGGTTTATTCTTAGTGCCGCGCCCGCACTTGTTACGGGGTCTCTGTCACCATGGAACAGCCATATTTTTTGATCATTACTCCATGCAACACCTGCGTCATAAAAAAATGCCATTTCAAGCGGGAAGTATCCGTAGAAACCATCACCCAAACCCAAAATGCCCAACAATGGAAAACGTAATTCAAAGTTA
>DAIERC010000126.1 GCA_027347125.1 Ignavibacteriales bacterium | reverse complement strand
GTTGAATCCACATATTGTCGAAAATTTCTTCTCTTAATATTTTACCGTTTGCTACGCAATTAAGTGCAACACCGCCTGCAAGCGAAAGATTATTCATTCTGGTTTCTTTTTTTATGTGCCGCACCATTCGAAGCATAATTTCTTCGGTAACATCCTGAACCGAACGCGCAAGATCCATATCCCTTTGTGTTAATTTGGATTCCGGCTTGCGGGCTTTACCGCCGAATAGTTTATCGAATTTGCCGTTGGTCATTGTAAGCCCGGCGCAGTAATTAAAATATTCCATGTTCATTCGAAACGAGCCGTCTTCTTTCAAATCCAATAAATGGGTTAAAATAGTTTCGACATATTTCGGTTCACCATAAGGAGCTAATCCCATTACTTTATATTCACCTGAGTTAACTTTAAACCCTGTATAATATGTAAATGCGGAATAAAGCAGCCCGAGTGAATGCGGAAATTTTATATCAGCAAGAATTGAAACGCGGTTATCTTTTCCGATACCGTAACTGCTTGTAGTCCATTCGCCGACTCCGTCGGCGGTAAGAATAGCGGCCTCTTGAAACGGTGATGCGAAAAACGCCGATGCGGCATGAGATTCATGATGTTCCGGGAAGAGTATTTTGCCTTCGTATCCCAATTCTTTTTTTATTAAGTCTTTCATCCACAATTTTTCTTTTATCCATAACGGCATTGCTTTGATGAAGGATTTTATTCCAACAGGTGCAAATGCAAGATATGTCTCAAGCAGCCGCTCAAACTTCAAAAAAGGTTTATCGTAGAAGGCAATAATATCTATATCGGCTATTTTTATTTTCGCAAAATCCAGACAAAACTTCGTAGCGTTCGATGGGAACCGGTGATCATGTTTTTTACGCGTAAATCTTTCTTCCTGTGCGGCAGCAATTATCTCACCGTCGCGGATAAGGCACGCGGCGCTGTCGTGATAAAATGCTGATATTCCCAAAATATTCATTCGTAAACGCCTTAAATTATTTAGTTAGGCAATTAAATATGATTAGGTTTTTATTATATTGAACCGTTTTAATATAAAAAATTTTGTAAATTTCATAGGTTAGAAATTAGAAAAAACTTAATGTAAATAAAACAACTATTTGAAAATTATCGTTCTTTTTTCGCTGTCACCGATATTGCAATCAATCCAGCGCAGGAAAATAAAGCTGTCACTTCACCGCCGGCATGGGTGACGAGAGCAGTATGATTGCTGAAAATGGAGTAAGTTAAATCGTTTTTGAAATATGCGGATTAGTGTTTTCAGGTTAAAACAAAGTAATAAATAATTTCGGAAAGTGGGCAAACAATTCTGACTGAAAAAATTTTTCTATTTAATTGTTGCGGCTCTTTCCTGAAGGCATGCAGAAAACCCTAACGGGCATAAAATAATTATCTTCATTTAATAAATTAGGGAGAAGATATGGAAAAGTTAAATGTTACCGTCCCCAACGTTTCAAATTACAAACGGACTGTTTTACCCGCCATTTTATTATTTCTATTTCTAGCGGGTATTGCATACAGCCAAGAACCCAAGTTAAAAATAAACGACAAGGACTACTTTGAAGCACAAGGTTTAAATGTTCTGGTTTTCAGTAATCAGTATAACGGCTACTTTTTTGACGAAAAGACAGCCGGTATTGAACTGATTCATCACGGAGTTCGTACAGCTACAAACGGCGCAGTAAGGTTGAGAGCCACTCCCGAACAGTGGGATATCGTTCCAATGGTTGTAGACCGTAAAGTAGATAAGGAGAACAACAGCATCGAGGTAAAGCTTCAATACGAAAAATACAACTTCGATTCCAGAGTTGTGGTTACGGCAAAAGATCAGGGAGTAATGATAGACGTTTATCTTGATAAGCCTTTACCCAAAGAGCTTGAAGGGCACGCAGGGTTTAATCTCGAATTCTTACCATCCGCATATTTTGAAAAAACATATTTAATGGACGGCAGGCCCGGAATAATCCCTAAATATCCTGCCGGCCCTGTGGAAGTAAAGCCAAGGAAGGATGGAATTCCCCAATACTTTGGTCTCTCTACATTTGATGATAGAGGCCGAGATGTTTTTGTTGATCCGCTGCCTATGGCTACAGGTAAAACAATTGTGCTGGCGCCCGAAGATTCTGTTCAACGTGTTGAAATTAAATCTCTCGATGGAAATCTAATGTTTTACGACGGACGTAATGTTGCTCAAAACGGCTGGTTCGTTGTACGCAGTTTAATTCCTTCTAACAAAACCGGTAAAGTGGTTGAGTGGTACTTAACCGCAAGTACAATTAAAAACTGGATACGCAAACCTAATATAGGATTTTCGCAAGTAGGTTATTATCCTTCGCAGGAAAAAGTAGCGGTAATAGAACTTGATAAAAACGATACTCCGCTTAAAACTGCTACTTTGTTAAAAGTTCTGCCGGACGGAAGCTTTAAGGCTGAGTATACAGGCGATGTAAAACTATGGGGAACTTTTCTTCGTTACAATTATGCGAGATTTGATTTTTCATCCGTTAAAGACAGCGGATTATATGTTATTCAATACGGCGATGAAAGAACCGATGCATTTCCGATTGATACCCGTGTTTACGATGACGTATGGCATCAAACATTAGATGTTTTTCTACCGGTACAAATGGATCATGTATTTGTAAAAGACGGATACAGGGTATGGCACGGCGTGCCCTTCCTGGATGATGCTCGGCAAATGCCGCCAAATTTGCAATTAATGGACAACAAAAGAATGGGCCCGGTAACAGGCACTCGCTATAAACCAGGAGAACATATACCTGGTTTAAATGTAGGCGGCTGGTTCGATGCCGGTGATTATGATATCGAGGAGGCTTCACAGTGCGAAACAATATCGGCTCTGGCCGCTGCCTGGGAGCAATTTAAACCTGAATTAGATGAAACTTACGTTAACGAAAAAGATCGTTACGTCGGCATTCATGATCCGGACGGTAAACCAGATATACTTCAACAAGCTGAACATGGCGTTCTTCTGCAGCTTGCGATGCAGAAGGCATTTGGACGTGCTATACCTTCAATCGAAATGCCTCATTTATATCAATATGTTCATCTCGGCGATGCATCTACGATAA
>DAIERC010000057.1 GCA_027347125.1 Ignavibacteriales bacterium | reverse complement strand
TCCACTCAGCCGATACGAACGAGGGAACATCATTTACCGGATTGAACATCGGGGGAATTATTAATATCGATGAGCATAACCATATCCTATTATCAATAGGGCATAGTTTTAACAATAACGGCATAACAACCGGTTACGCAGGTTATCAAATGACTATTTAAAAATTATATTACAAGCATTATCCCTTTACCGGCGGTATACTTTTCGTTTTTGCCAATCTGTTTAGCCTACTTATTGATATAAAAACTGAGTAAATTTGATAAAAATTTTTAACATCATTGGGTAATACAATGGGCAATGAAAAGAAACCATCCTTAACTACCGAATCTATAGATGAAACAAAATATTCAATGGAAACTCATCTCATCTACGGAAAGAATGTTTCTAAAAAATGGGACTACTCCCATCATGTTATTCCGCCGATTACTTCGTCTGTAATATACAGGCTGGATTCGGTTGAACGCGGCGCGGAGGGATTTATGGAGTTCGCAAACTCCCCCGTAACCGGCGAAGATAGTATGCCGATTTATATTTATGATCGCCTGGGTGAACCGAACAAAGATATCCTTGAAGAAAATCTTGCCTACGTTGAAAAGGGCGATATGGCCGTTACGTTTTCAACCGGCATGGGCGCTATTTCCGGGATACTTGGAATATTAACAAAGACCGGCGAAGAAATAGTAGCGCATCATACTCTTTACGGCTGTACTTATTCGCTATTAAATTCATGGTATCCAAGGTACAATATACAATCGCGCCTTGTCGATTTAACTGATTTAACAAACTTGAACAAAGCAATTACTGACAAAACAAGAGTAATATTTTTTGAAACCCCGTCAAATCCGAATATGGATATTATTGATATCCCGGCGTTAAGAAAAATTATTGATGAAATTAATGAGCACAGAAACGAGCAGGATAAAATTAAAATTGTGGTAGATAATACTTTCGCTACACCGTTTTGCCAAAGACCTATAGAATTAGGTGCAAACTTTTCCGTGAACTCTCTAACAAAAGGTTTAGGTGGTTTTGGAACCGACATGGGCGGCGTGGTAGTGGGAAAAAACAAATACAGAGACTTGCTCTTGCTTTATCGTAAAGATTTTGGCGCGGTTCTAAACAACAGAAGCGCGTGGACGGTAACAACTTACGGACTGCCGACATTAAATCTTAGAATACGCCAGCAAATTAAATCGGCACAAAAAGTAGCCGAGTATCTTGAAAGCCATCCCAAGGTAGAATTTGTAAACTACCCCGGTTTGAAAAATTACAAATACTATGAACTTGCCAAAAAACAGATGCTGGATTTTAACGGGAACTTTGCGCCCGGTAGTCTTATTTATTTTGTCTTAAAAGGTAACGATGCTGCCGATAGTAAAGAGAAAGCAAAAAAGTTTATAAACTATGCAGCTAAAAACGCATATACAATGACGCTTGCCGTAAGTTTAGGGCATACCCGGACTTTAATCGAACATCCTGCTTCCATGACTCACTCGATGGTGCCGGTTGAAAAACTAAAAGGCTCCGGCATCGATCCCGGTGGTATTAGGATTGCGTGCGGCTTGGAAAACGTAGATGATATTTTGATGGATTTGGATGAATGCTTAAAGATTGTTTAAATTGTTTTTTGAAATCAAAAATATTGTCTCGAATCTTTTTGGTCACTTAAAATTAGTTTAAATTTGGGTGACCATTTTTGTAGATCATTTTTTCTTCGTAAAAACATGCCGAAGGGATTTATGCAAAAGATCATTTTTATTTTTTTAGCTGCTTTGTTTTTATCGGTAGGCAGCAACTATGCGCAAGATTCTTCAGACAGCCAGGATTCCGTTGAAGTGACTGTAATTGATTCTTACATCTCGCCGGAATTACCGCATACATTCTTACTTACGTTTTTTACCAGCGCGCCTGCTAAATCGAAGGTTATGCTTGCAGGTAAATACGAGTATGTTGTGTCCGATTCTTTGAAAGAAAATCACAATATAAAAATAGACCTTACCAAACTAAATTTTAAAACCAAAAACATTCCGTTTGTTATTATGGTTCAGGACTCAACCGGTAGAACTTACAAAAGCGATAACTATGATGTAGAATGGCCCGGCGAAATAAAAGTTCAGAACGAATCCAATTTCCTGTTACTGTGTTTGTTTGGCGGAACAGTATTTTTAATACCTTCACCTACGTACGTTACCGGTAGCAACGGTAATTATTTTAGCTTAACGAAAGAGATTCCTATTTTATCATTCAGGTCAGCTAATCTTACTTACCCGGTCGGTTATTTCTCCGCCGAGTATTCGCATATATTTAAGGCCGATAGAAAAAATTTCTTCAGGCTCGGTTACAAACAAGTAATTGAAATTCCCGCGCTGGAATATGTTTCACCTGGAGTTGATTGGTTTACAGATTTCAA
>DAIERC010000044.1 GCA_027347125.1 Ignavibacteriales bacterium | reverse complement strand
GAAGAAACATATATTATTCAAGATGATGAAGAAATCCTTTCATTCTTTGATAACATAAACAAACAAAATGATGAAAACCCTGAAACTATGGTAAAAAAAATATTGGGTAATAAAAATTTCTGGGATACTGATTTGGATTCATACGATGGATTAACTGAGTGCATTTTCAATCATTATGTTACAATAAATCAGATTGGAATGAAAGCTGCGATAGAAGAATTAACAGATTCGCAATTAACAAAGTAACAACAAAATTATATAATAAAGAGGAATAAAATGTCCAGAAACGAAATAGTAAATTCGCTGATTGATGCCGGCGTTGTAGCTGTTATTAGACTTAGCGATGCTTCAAAACTTATTAAGGTTGCCGAGTCCATTAACAAAGGCGGTGTTTCGGCTATCGAAATTACTATGACTGTACCTAATGCTATTAAAGTAATTGAAGAAACAAGCAAGGCAATCGGCGATTTTATAAATATCGGTGTCGGCTCGGTTCTTAACGCACAAACCGCTAAAGATGCAATTAATGCGGGTGCAAAATATGTGGTAAGCCCTATCTTTAAAAAAGAAATTGTTGAAGCTGCTCATTCAATGGATATTCCAGCTATGCCAGGATGCTTTACGCCAACGGAAATTCAAACTGCATACGAAGCGGGTGCCGACATAATTAAGGTATTTCCTGCGGATTGTTTAGGCATGGCATTTTTCAAAGGTGTTTTGGCTCCCATGCCGCATTTAAAAATGATGCCTACGGGCGGTGTTACGTTAACAAACGGCGGTGATTGGTTAAGAGCCGGCGCGTGTGCGGTTGGCGTTGGAAGCGCTTTGCTAAATCAGAAAGCAATTAAGAATGAAGAGTATGATGTTTTAACTGAGAATGCAAAAATTCTTAAAGCCAGTATTAATGCTGCTAAAGCTGAATTATCTGCTTTGTAAAATTGATTGCACTGTATGTATAAAAAATTTATACATGCAATTTTACTTTTGAACTCTAAAATCTAATTAATAAAAATGGTTTCTCTGCTCCAGTATTAAAAGGGCAGAATAAAATAAATTGGGAGATAATAATGGCAATAAAAGTAAAACCAGCAAATGAGGTCCAATTGGATCTGTTATCACTTGGTGAATGCATGATACGTTTAAGCCCTCCGGGACATCAGCGTATAGAGTTAACACCTGTTTTTGAAGCTTATGCCGGCGGTGGAGAATATAATGTTGCATATGCATTATCTAAGTATGGTATGCGCACAGGGTTTGTATCAAGCCTTGTTGATAACCCTCTGGGCGCTTTCATTAAAAACCATGCCCGCACCAGCGGCATGGACATAAGCGAAGTAAAATGGGTGCCGTATGACGGCTCCGGCCGCACCGATCGCATAGGATTAAATTTTACAGAGGTTGGCATAGGCGTTAGGGCTAGTGTTACGCTTTATGATCGTGGAAATACAGCGGTTGCTCACATGAAAGCGGGCGATATTGACTGGAAAAGAATTTTCAACGAAAGAAAAGTTCGCTGGTTCCATACAGGAGGTATCTTTACCGCGTTAAGTGATTCTTGCGAAGATGTTGCCCCTGAAGCTATGAAAGCCGCACATGAAGCAGGAACAATTGTAAGTTACGATTTGAATTTCAGAAGCAAATTATGGTCAAGTAAAAAAGCAATAGAAGCCACAAAAAAATTAGTTCCGTTCATAGATGTATTAATCGGCAACGAGGAAGATTTCCAAAAAGTACTTGGTTTTGAAGTTGAAGGCACCGATGAGAATTTGAAAAGCCTGCCTATAGAAGCGTATAAAAAGATGGTTAAAAAAGTTGTTGCTGCTTATCCTAACATTAAAGCCGTGGGAACAACCTTACGCGAAGTTGTTAGCGGTTTGATAAACAACTGGTCTGCTATTATGTATTATGACGGAACTTTCTACGAATCAAGGAAATTTGAAGGCCTTGAAATTGAAGACCGTGTTGGCGGAGGCGATGGTTTTTGCAGCGGCTTTGTATACGGTTTGTTGCATGATATGACTCCGCAAGAATGTGTTGATCTAGGTGCAGCTCACGGTGCGTTATTGCAAAGTACCCGAGGCGATACAAGCATGTGTACGATGGATGAAGTTATGCATGTAATGAAAGGCGGAAGCGCTAGAATTAAGAGATAATCTTAATAATAAATTACACAGGTAATTTATTTGTGAAATCCCTTCGTGCCCGGTAAATGAAAAATCTGTAGTGCAAAGATTAAGTAATTGCCGGGCATTTTTATAGCCTCATAAATTTGCCAATTGCTTTAGCCTAATTAAAAACAACCGGTTTATTAAATATCAATTAGAATAATTTGTTTTCTATTTTTCCGTTTTTATAATAATTTAATTATGCTCTTACAAATTATCTAAGCGGTAAAAAAATGAATAAAAAATTATTGTTTGCTACCGTCGTATCTGCATTGGGCAGTTTCTTATTTGGCTTTGATACTGCCGTCAT
>DAIERC010000029.1 GCA_027347125.1 Ignavibacteriales bacterium | reverse complement strand
TAACTAACCTGGATAAACAGGTTGTAAATGTGGAAAAGGATTTATCCAGCGCCGGTGGTTCCGCGCTTGATGTTATGCAAAATATTCCCGCCGTAACAGTGGATATTGACGGTAATGTAAGTTTAAGAGGTAACAGCAACGTAACTATTCTAATTGATGGAAAACCCTCTGGCCTGGCGGGCTTGAACAGTTCCGATGTATTAACAAGTATTCCCGCGGGTTCCATTAAATCTATTGAGCTGGTTACAAATCCTTCCGCAAAATATGATCCCGACGGTACTGCCGGTATAATTAACATAGTGCTTAAAAAAAGAGCAAACATGGGTTTTAACGGAATATTTAACTTAAACGCAGGCAGCGGTAATAAATATACCGGAGGTACAAATTTCAATTACAGAACCGGTGATCTCAATTTCTTCGGCGACTTTTCCGGAAGATTTTATCAGTTTAACAGGGATGGGTATTCAGACAGATCTAATTTCCTAGACTCCGGTACTTCTTATTTGAAGCAGAACACTTCTTCAGGTTATAACATGAACATGGCAAACATTAATTTCGGCACGGAATATTTGTTTGATGATTATAACACCATTTCATTGTCTCTTCAGTACAGAAGATTTAATATGAATAACTCCGGAGTTATTGATAATGCAACTCTTGATGATCAATCGGCTCTTCAAAATTATTTTATTAACAACAACAACGGCAGCCGGAATGTTAATTTTATGAATTATTCGTTGGATTATAAAAAAGAATATGAAGAAAAAGGAAAAGAGCTTACGGCCAGTTTGATGTTTAACAATATTAATATGTCAAGTGCTACAGGAACTAATTATAATTACTTAACTACCGATGGGCTTCCATCGTCGCTTGCGCCTTCGCTTACCAACAACACATATAACAATTCGCACCGGATGTTTATTGCGCAAGCAAATTTCGTTCAACCTTTAAGTATCAATAATCGACTGGAGGCCGGATTCAAAAGTTCCGTTAGCGATTTGGGTATGGATTACAACTTTTATAATTTCGATCCCTCGGGCAGCACGTGGATAAATAATAATTTGAGAAGTAATAACTATGATTATAAGGAACAGATACACGCTTTATACGGTATTTATACCGGTGCGCTGGGAGATTTTAAATACCAGGCAGGCGTACGCGGCGAGTACGCAAAAACCGATTCGAAATTAATAACAAACAATATATCGTATAATACCAATTATTTTAGTCTGTATCCTTCCGTTTTTTTTGCATATGATTTTACACCGCTTCAGGAAATAAAAGCAAGCTACAGCAGAAGAGTAGACAGACCCAAACCCTGGGAGTTAAACCCGTTTACAAATTATTCTGATTCGCTCAACCTTTCTTACGGAAATCCAAATCTTCAGCCGGAGTATACAAACTCTTATGAAATTGGCTACAGCACGATATTTTTTAACTTTAATATTTACACATCGGTGTTCTTAAAACAAACCAGCGGGATGATTACACGGATAAGTAATTTGATAAACAACGGCGTTACTGAATCAACTTTTGAAAATATTGCAAGTCAAAAAAATTACGGAACCGAAGTAGTAGCTAACGGAAAATTGTTTCCGTGGTGGAGCTTGAACGCAAACGCTTCATATTTCAGATCTGACATAAACGATCCTGTCTTGGTTACTAACTCAAATAATTTCAGTTATAGTTATACCAGCAGAATTAATTCTACCTGGATGCTTAGTAAAAGCCTTTCATTGCAAATATCGTCAACTTATAATTCTCCTATTGTAAGCGCGCAGGGCAAAATGGATGCGATCTATTTTACCGACTTTGCAGTTAAAAAAGATTTTATGGACGGAAATCTTTCGGTTACGCTTAGGATGAGTGATATTTTCAATACAAGAAAATTCAGCTCCGAAACTTACGGCAATAATTTTTCCCTTTTTAGCCAGGGACAAAGAGATTCCAGAATTTTATTTCTTGGCCTTACATATAACCTGAATAATTTTAAACAGAAAACGAGTAGATCCAAAGACATTAATGTTGATGATGAAATGAATGCGGACTAATTAATAACATTATTATAGAAGCAGGGCTGATTAAACATATGCCCTGCTTTTTTATTTTTACATTTTGCAGTCCTACTTACACGCATTATTATACGAAACATTAACTAATATTTTGCATACGACTATATTTTTTTATAGATTTTTACACTTCAAAATAAATGTTAGCGGATATACTTTAACCTGGAAAATATTTTAAGAAGTATACTTTTAGGATAAAATATTTTATAAAAATATAGGTGCCGGGATTATGGAAAAGAAGTATAAAACTTTTGCCGAATTCTATCCTTTTTATCTTGCGGAACACAAAAACAGAACTTGCCGCCGCCTTCATTTTACCGAGACGTTAATAGTAATGATCATTTATATCTTTTTCTCGTTTCGCTGGACTTTACTTTTATCCCTTCCATTTGTTGGCTATGGTTTCGCGTGGGTCGGGCATTTCTTTTTTGAAAAGAATCGCCCAGCGACGTTTACTTATCCACTGTTTAGCCTTCTTGGAGATTTTGCAATGTTCAAAGATATTTTGATCGGAAAAATTAAATATTAGTAAAATACAAAATTGTTTTCGGTGTTAATGTATAATGAATCGGTTTCCTGATATTGGAGTAATGCGCCTAAAAATGATTAAATTTGTAATACCTTTTCTACATTTTATTTAAACAGGTTTTTATGGATTGGTTTATTTTATTTGTTGCCGGACTATTTGAAACCGCATGGGCAATTGGGATGAAATACTCCAACGGTTTTACAAAAATTTATCCGAGTATTTTTACCCTGGCAACCATGTCGCTAAGTGTTTACCTCCTTTCGGTGTCTCTTAAAACGCTGCCCGTAGGAACGGCATACGCCGTATGGACTGGTATAGGAACGGTCGGAACAGCGATATTAGGAATAATATTATTCGGTGAATCAAAGGAATTCATAAGAGTATTTTTTATGTTTCTTATTATTGTGGGCATTCTCGGTTTGCGAATTTTTTCCGGAAAATAATTATGACTTTTGAGTTTTGTAGGACGAATAATATAAAAGGCAGATAGAATGAAAAGCATAATATTTGCGGCAATTACTGTGGCGGTTATTGTGTTAACACAATTTTTAGATTCTACCGGTTCTAAAAAAAGTTTACCAGCAAAAGAAAATTATACAATTGTTATTCACGGCGGCGCCGGAGCAATAAGTAAAGATATGCCTAAGGTCGTTAGAGACGATTACTTGAACTCGCTTTCAGACGCTCTAAAAATTGGCCGCGATATTCTTGAAAAAGGCGGAACGGCAATGGATGCCGTTGAAAAAGTTATAAACTATTTTGAAACTGATCCTAAATTCAACGCCGGCATCGGGGCAGTGTATACATCGAATGGAACGCATGAGCTTGATGCATCTATAATGGACGGCAGAGATCTTGCGTGCGGCGCGGTCGCCGGCGTAAAGCATATAGTTCATCCTATTTCACTTGCCAGGTTGGTAATGGAAAAAACCCAACATGTTTTGCTTGCTTATGACGGTGCAGAGGAATTTGCTAAACAGATGGGTATAAAACTTGTCCCATCAAATTATTTTGATACTCCCGAAAGATATAAGCAATGGCAAGATTTTTTGATGAAATTAAAAAGTGAAAAGCACGGTACCGTGGGTTGTGTTGTACTTGATAAGTACGGCAACCTAGCCGCGGGTACTTCTACCGGTGGCATGAGCAACAAAATGCCCGGACGAATTGGCGATTCGCCTTTAATAGGCGATGGTACGTACGCCAACAATAAAACATGCGCCGTTTCGTGTACCGGTTGGGGAGAAAAATTTATTAGGAATGCTGTAGCGTTTAATGTTTCCGCTTTAATGGAATTTAAGGGAATGACTTTGAAACAAGCGACTGATGAAGTGATTTATAAAATTTTACAAAAGAATGACGGCGGTTTAATCGCCGTAGATAAGAAAGGGAACTACTCCACACCATTCAATACCGAAGGGATGTTTAGAGGTGTTGCCACTTCCTCGGGTAAGTTTGAAGTAAAAATTTGGAAATGATATTAAAGCTTATTAAAAAAAGAGGTAAACCATGCTTAGACCAAAACAAGGAGATTATATACCTTATTACGAAACCTATATCTCAAAAATTGAAGGGGACGATGTTCTTAAAACTTTGGAAACACAACTTTCTGAGGTGGTTGTTTTATTTAAATCAATTCCGGAGGAAAAAGGCAGTTATGCTTACGCCGACGGGAAGTGGACTATAAAAGAATTGATCGGCCATATTAACGATACGGAGAGGGTGTTTGCTTATCGCGCTATGTGCTTTGCCAGGGGCGAAAAAAAATCTCTACCGGGATTTGAACATGATGATTATGTAAGAGGAGGAGATTTTAATAACAGAAGTTTAAGCGATTTAATTAACGAATTTCGATTATTGAGAGAATCTGATCTGGTCTTATTCAAATCTTTTAATGAAGAAGCTCTTTCACAAATTGGAAATGCAAATCAAGGAAAAGTTACCGTGCTGGCTATCTTATATATTATCGCCGGTCATACCCAGCATCATATAAATATATTAAAAGCAAAATACCTGGCGTAAGTTTTTTAAGTGGAAGATAATCAAATTACTTTGTATATCTCTTTTAGAATTTTATCTGTCGCGCCTAGATTTTCCTGAACGTAGTTATAAGCAATTTTACCTTTGCTCTTTCTTATTTCTTCATAAGTAAGCAGTGTTCGGAATTGTCTGTACGCGTCCTGTTTTGTTTTTATCATTATACCGCCGCCGCGTGTTAAAAGCTGCTGCGATTCTTGCGAGTTCTCAATCTTAGGCCCAAAAATTACCGGTATGCCGTAAACCGCCGCTTCAAGAATATTGTGGATACCCTGCTTAAAGCTTCCGCCCACGTAGGCCACATTTGCATATGTGTAAAGTGTAAGTAAAATACCAATTGAATCTATTATGATTACACGTTCATCTTTATAATTATTTAAAAAGGAAAAACGAATTGTTTCCAATTTCCCGGTGAATTCGTTTTCGATTTTTTCCAGGTGAAGCAGGGTTGGTTCGTGCGGGGCGATTATTAGGATTGCGTTCTTATCATACTTGGCCAGTTTCAAAAATGCCGGCAAAATTATTTCTTCATCTGCTTCCCAAGAACTTCCAACGACAATTATCTTTTTACCTTTCAGCAAATTATCTTTTATTAAATTCCGTTCTTTTGCGGTAACGCTTCTTTGGTAAACCCGATCGAAACGTGTATCGCCTACGGCTTTAACCTGTGCATCCGTACAGCCGAAAGATTTAAATCCTGCAACATCCGAGCTTGAGACAGTAAGAATTCTTGTTATGTCGTGGTAAAGTATTTTATGAAAATCTTTTATAAGAGGTAATTTTCTAGATGAGTTTGGTTTCATTGTGGCATCTACAATAAAACACGGGATATTAAATTTTTTCATTGCCCAGACATGGTTCGGCCAAATATCATACCGCATCATCACCGCAAGATCCGGGCGGACAATTTGTATAAACCTTACTGCGTTGGAATATGTATCGAAGGGGATGTAGGAAATCAAATCTGCGTAAGGATATTTTTTAGAATTTTCATAACCGGAAGGTGAAAAGAAAGTAACTAATATATTTATGTTTTTGTCTTTCTTAAGTTCTTTTATAATCGGTTTGGCTTGTTCAAACTCGCCAAGAGAAGATGAATGGAACCAGATCAATTTTTTTGATTTATCGGTTGCAGCGGCGTTTAAAATTAATTCCTCAAATAATCTTTCTCTTCCTTTTATTCCCAGCACTACTTTTTTGTTGAAGAGACCTGCAAATCGAATAAAAATAAACAGGAACGGTATGACGATTAAATTATATAATACAAACCAGAATTTTTTCATCGGGATTCTAACAGTAATTTTAATTTATTAAAAGCGATAAGCGGAGTAATTTCCGTCATACATTTAAAGTGTTTCTTTGGGCAGGCTTCTTTCCCTATGTGTGAACAAGGCCGGCAAGAAAGATTTCCATTCTCCAAAATTATATTTTTGTTTTTGTAAGGAGCAAAACCAAACTCTTCCACAGTAGAGCCGAAGATTGCAATAACCGGTATCTTTAAAGCGCAAGATACATGCATCATGCCGGAATCATTGCAAATTAATGCCGAGCATTTTTTCATATTTACGGCAGTTTCAAAAATGTCATCGTTGTTGCATAGATTTATGGAACCGGAAATTTCATCAGAAATAACTCTGCATGTTTCCATGTCATCTTTACCGCCGAATAGCACAACCGTAATGCCAGATTTTCCAAGAAAATTTCCTAAATCCGTAAAATATTTTTTAGGCCACATTTTTGTAAAGTGCCTGGAGCCGGGAGCAAAACCCACATACTTTTTGTCATCGCTTAATTTTGATGAGATAGCATCGGGCATAAATAAGTCAAGCCCTTCCTCGTCTAATTCAAAATTTTTTAATACGCGGGAATATCTTTCTGGAATCGGCGGTTCGTTTCTAAGTCTGTTTATTTTTAGATATACAAGAAGCAGCTTATAAAAATTTTTTTTCTTAAATCTCTTTACTGGCGCCCCAAGTTTTAGTGAAAGCGCATTGGATCTAAAATTATTTTGCAGGTCTATAATTAAGTCGAACTTTTTAGATTTTAATCCGTTTAACTGGATATTCTTTTGTGTGCTAAATTCTTTTTTATACAGGTAAACTTCGGATAGATTTGGGTTATACTTAAGCAGGTTTTTATATTGTTCTTTCAACATAAAGCTTATGCTTATTTGCGGGTATTGTTTTTTAATAGAGCGTACAAGCGGGGTGGTAAGCA
>DAIERC010000024.1 GCA_027347125.1 Ignavibacteriales bacterium | reverse complement strand
GGTGGCGTTTTAATGGAGCAATACGGATTTACAACCGACAATATTGTGAAGACCGCTAAAGCTTATCTTAAAAAATAAATTTATTCTTATAACTCTGCGGATTTAATGCCGCAGAGTTTTTCCACAAAATTTAATTATAGAAATTTTCATCGTCGTAAGTTCTGTGCTTAAGAATAGCACTTCAAATATTTGTGCAATAAAAATAGCGCCGCAAAATATTTTACAAAACACTTTAATAATATCCACAGTAATTTTCACACACCGTTTTATTCTGCTAAGCGTTCATATTTATCTTCATAAAAATATATTTTGTTGATTAGCATTTTTAACATATAAGGTTTATTTTTTAAGCATTGAAGAATTATTTTACTGAAAAACAGGGATGCGAAAACTTACTTTTAACCATTTCAAGAAAACTCTGCCGTCTCAAAAGGACGGCCGAACTTCCATTCCTAATCAAAAAATTTAAGGAATTTTTAAGATGAAAGAACAAACCAAAAATTTTGAAACAAAGTGTGTCCATTCAGGTGTGGGCGAATATGAATTTGGCTCGGTAGTTCCGCCCATTTATCAAACATCTACATTTAAATTTAATTCGGCACAACACGGTGCGGCGCTTTTTGCGGGAGAAGAAAAAGGATACATTTATACGCGAATGTTAAATCCTACTGTTGAAGCACTGGAGGATAGCATTGCCGAACTTGAAGGCGGTTATAAAGGATTAGGTTGCGCCAGCGGGATGGCTGCTGTTCATACCGTGTTCGCAGCTCTTTTAAAAACCGGAGATCATGTAGTATGCTCAGCCGCTGTTTACGGGCCTACAACAACTTTGCTAAATACTATAATGAAAAATTTTGGAGTTGAAACAACTTTTGTTGATACATCAGACCTGGAAGCGGTTAAGAACGCGATAAAGAAAAACACAAAATTATTTTATATAGAAACTCCAGGTAATCCTACTTTGGCAATTTCCGACCTTGCTGCGATAGCAAAACTTGCTCATTCACATAACGCATTAATGGCTGTTGATAACACGTTTATGAGTCCCGCATTACAGAGACCGATTGAGTTCGGTGCTGATATTGTGCTGCATAGTTTAACTAAATTTTTAAACGGACATGCGGATGTTGTCGGCGGGGTAGTTGTTGTTAAGGATGAAGCCGCATACAAGCATTTCAGAAAAATATTAAACCAAATCGGCGGGGTTATAGATCCTTTTAATTCATTTCTTGTGCATAGGGGAATTAAAACTCTTTCACTTAGAATGGAAAGGCATTGTGAAAGCGCACAGATAGTTGCAGAGTATCTGGAAAAACATCCGTTAGTAAAAAGCATTTCTTTCCCCGGCCTTAAATCGCATCCGCAATATGAGCTTGCTAAAAAGCAGCAGAAAGGTCCGGGTGGAATGATAACTTTTGAAGTTGAAGGGGGCCTTGAAGCCGGGCAGGTTCTGATGAACTCGGTTAAGCTTTGCCAGCTTGCCGTTAGCCTTGGCGGTGTAGAAAGTTTAATACAACACCCGGCAAGCATGACGCATTTTTCGATGGGAAAAGAAGGGCGGGTTGCCGCCGGAATCAGCGACGGCCTGGTTAGATTGTCGGTTGGTATTGAAAACGTGAATGATATTATTAGCGATCTGGATAACGCGCTTGAAAAAGTGAAAGAAGTTGTTGAATCTGCTTTAGCACACAAAGAATAAACTTGTGATTAATATTTTTGCGGCCTAAAAAACTAGTAAGAATTGCTTTAAGAAATTTATAACTATTAAAACTTAATAGATCATTTGGTTCGTTTTTTTAATTCAATATTCTATTTATTCTATACCATAATCGAAAGGATTAAAATGAAAAAATTAATTATCCCTATTCTAATGTTGTTATTTTTTGCGGGTACTTCATTTGCGCAACTAAAACTGAACGCGGAAGTGAACGGGGGGATGGCTTCACCGCAGGGAGATTTAGGAGATTTTTATAAAACCGGTTATAATTTTAATGCGGCCGTATTTTACGGAATATCGGATAATTTTGATGTCTCTTTATCCGTCGGATATTTACGGTTTGGCTTTGATAATGATAAGCTGAATAATTCCATTCATGAAATAGATCCTACTGCTCCTACTTTTTCCGGCGATGCTTATTTATCATCCGTACCGGTTATGGTTGGCGTAAAGTATTATTTGATTACCGGGATGGTGAAACCATATTTAACCGCCGATCTGGGTATGCACTTTTTAACCGTTACATCTCCAAGCGGTAATTATGTTGTGGGTTCCGACCAAACAATTACGGCTTCTTCGGCATCGGAATCCAAGTCCGGCTTCGGTATTGGTGCGGGTATATTGTTTAGTATAACGCCTTCATTAAGCGTTGATGTTGCTGCAAAGTATAACACAATTAGTTTTGAAGCAAAACAGGAAAGCACAACGGTTTCCGGAAATACAACAACAACAACTTCAAGCTCATCAACAGCATCATACTTTACAATTATGGCCGGATTAAACTTCCCGCTTTAAAATCTTGACGTTTTTTTATGCGGCTCTTCACCCGAAGCAGCCGCATTTTTTATTTAATTACATCATTTCTTATTTTAACGCCCAACATGTTGAGGTATTTATGAAATTCGAACGATCTGCTGGCATATTGCTTCATCCTACATCTCTTCCGGGAAAATTTGGAATAGGAGATTTAGGATATGAAGCTTATAACTTTGTAAATTTTCTTGAAGCCGCCGGCCAAAAACTCTGGCAGGTTTTTCCCCTGGGACCTACCGGATACGGCGATTCGCCGTATCAATGTTTCTCTGCATTTGCCGGTAACCCCTTATTAATTAGTCCGGAAAAACTTTTAGATAGCGGTTTCCTTTCACCGGAAGAAGCTAATAATTTCCCTCATTCCAATCCGCATCAAATAGATTTTGGACAGGCAATAAATTATAAAAAAGATTTACTTCGCAAAGCCTTTTATAACTATAAACAAAATAACAACGGCACCGGTCAGGCGTTTGAAGAGTTCCGGGAAAATAATAAAGTATGGCTTGATGATTACGCTTTCTTTATGGCTGCTAAAGATTATCACGGCGGACAATTGTGGACGCAGTGGGACAAAGGCCTTGTACGCAGGGAAGAAAAAGCTTTGACTGAATGGAAGCAAAAACTTTCGGATGATATACTGTATTATCAGTTTATACAATTTGTGTTTTTCAGGCAATGGAAGGACATAAAGTCCTACGCCAACAGCAAAGGAATAAAAATCATCGGTGATATGCCTATCTTCATTGCTTACGACAGCGCCGACCTGTGGGCGCATAAAGAGCTTTTTACAGTTGATAAAGAAGGCAAACTTGAAACCGTTGCCGGTGTTCCGCCCGATTATTTCAGCGCTACAGGCCAGCTTTGGGGAAATCCTTTATACAGATGGAAGGCTATGGAAAAGGATGACTTCTTATGGTGGCGGCAAAGATTTACTCAACTTCTTGAAATGATTGATATAGTTAGAATCGATCACTTTAGGGGCTTTGATGCGTTCTGGGAAATTCCCGGCGGCGCTCCTACTGCGGAAAAAGGAAGATGGATAAAAGCTCCGGGCGAAAAATTATTTAATACAATAAAAAAACATCTTGGCGATATTCCGATAATTGCAGAAGACCTTGGCGTAATTACAAAATCGGTTGAACAGTTGCGCAATCATTTTAATTTTCCCGGCATGAAGATTATGCAATTTGCCTTCGGAACGGATATGGAAAGAAAGTTTCTGCCTCATAATTATAAATCTAATTGCCTGGTGTACACCGGTTCTCACGATAACGATACGACGAGAGCTTATTTTGAAAAAGTAAGACACGAGTCAAACGATATCTACTCACACGCGCAAAAGTATCTTAACTATTTCGGCGACGATATGGTTGGACAATTAATACGAGCCGCTTATGCTTCTGTTGCCGATATGGTTTTAATACCGATGCAGGATGTTTTAAACCTCGGGGGAGAAGCGAGAATGAACTTCCCCGGAAAGCTTGGCGGAAACTGGGCGTGGAGATTTTCGTGGGATCAGGTGCAGCCACACCTGGCCGGGTATTATAAAGAATTAACAGAATTATACGAAAGACCTCCCAAGCCTGAAAAGGTAACTGAAATTGAAGTTGAATAATAAAAAACGGTGACGGCATGTTTGAATTCATTAAGAAAGTACTGGTTCCCCAAAACGATAATTTCGCTAAGCATGATGAAAATTTGTTTAAGCTTCAGGCTTCCGTTTGCCTTTTGCTTGTGGATATTGCAAAAGCCGATGGAAGTTTTTCTACTGAAGAAAAATAAAAAATATATTCGATAATGATAAGCGAGTTTGATGCGGACGAAAACCTGGTTGGAGAATTAATTGACCGCGCAGAACAAGTTCTTAAACATGATGATGCAATTTATGATTATACGCAGGTAATAAATAAAAGTTTGGACAACGACGAGAAATATGAACTGCTTAAAAATTTTTGGCGGCTGGTTTATATTAATAAGAGTAAAGATATTTATGAAGAACATTTGGTTAAAGAAATAGGTGGATTGATTGATATGGACTACCGCGATGTTGTTGCAGCCAAATTAAGTATAAAAGATGAATTAAATATCTAATTCATCTTTCGTTATAACAAAGTCTTGTAACAAGAAAAGCGCAAACGAAGTGTTTAAAAAATTAAATTTAGTAAATAATATTTCGGTCGCATTAATATTCTTAATCAGCGGACTTTATCTCTTTAAGTATTCCGGCATATACTTAGGTCATCCGTTTTTTTTATCCGTGTTGTACATTATGTTGATTAGCGGATTTATTTACCTGAGTGACAAACTTCCCTGGAATTCGTTAAAGTTTATCTCGGAGAAAATATTAATTATAGTTCTTTCAATACTGGTTTTGGGCGCTTTGGGCTGGGTTACTTTCATGCCCCGCTTCGGTAATGTTGGAAGGCTTCCGGCAATCGTTGATTGGATAGATCGTTTTTTTTCAAACAGGTTCCCTTATAACTCTCCTATTACTCCTTCGGGGTTTCCGTTTTTATATTTTCTTGCGATGCCGTTTTACTTTTTAAAAAACGTCGGTTATCTTGAAATATTCGGACTCATACTTTTTTCTATCGCGGTTATTCGCTTTTCACATTCCGTTAAAGAAACAGCCATAAAAATATTGATGCTGCTGATTGTTCCGGTTGTTTATTACGAATTGGTTGTAAGAGGTGAACTGTTCGCAAATGCTATGTTTGCTTTATTTTTATTGATTATTACCGAAAAATATTTAGATGTTGATAAAATTAATCTTAAATTCTTTCTATCGGCTATAATATTCGGGTTAGTGCTTTCTACGCGATCTGTTGTGGGATTGGTTTATGTTATATATATATTATATTATTTTCGCGGTGAAATTAAGAACGGAATAATTTTTTCTTTGATTGCAATTGCTGTTTTTATATTGATGCTTGTTCCTTTTGTAGCGTGGGATTACAAATCCTTTATTAGCAACGGCCCGTTTGCAATACAGGCTTTTCTTGCCCATCTACCTATATGGGTTTTACTGGCAGTCTTTGTATTTACAATTTATGCCGGATTGCTTGTCTCTAATATTCATGAAGTTTTTTTTGC
>DAIERC010000018.1 GCA_027347125.1 Ignavibacteriales bacterium | reverse complement strand
TCAAAAAAATTATGAAAACAAATTACGCTAATTCCGATGTGCAATAAGCGCATCTTGTTGCTTTAATGGAAATCTTCGACTGACAATACGGACAGTCTTTTGTAGTTGGCTCTGCAGCTACAGGTTTTGAATCGCCCAATTTTACTTTCTGAAAAGCTTTTACAATTAAAAAAACAGAGAAGGAAACAATCAAAAAGCTAACCACATTATTTATAAATAATCCGTAATTCAAAGTAACCGCGCCGGCCGCAGCGGCATCTTTTAATGTTGCATATGGTCCGGTTATTTTAGCGCCTTGTTTTAGCACAACAAACAATTCGGAAAAATCAACGTTCCCGATCAGCAGACCAATCGGCGGCATAATTATATCGCTAACCAATGATTTTACAATTGTTCCGAATGCCGCGCCGATAATTATACCAACGGCCATATCAAGCACATTTCCCTTTAGAGCGAATTCTTTGAATTGTTTAAACATTGTGTACTCCTTTGTGTTAGTTGTGTGTTTGTTTAATAACAATCTTACTAAATAAAAAATTTCTTGCGAGCAACCGCATTAAATAAATTTAATTTGCCTGCCTGAATAATCCCGTCCAGGCGTTTCATCTGAAAATCCAGGTATTGTGGCAAAAACAATCAGAGTTTAATTTATTGAAAAATAATCATTTATAAAATAATTAGCCAGATGGCATGGTTTTTAAACCTATACAATTACAATTTAAAAAGAAAAAGTAAATTTTCACAAAAAAGGAGTTAAACTATGTACGGGAAAGCAGCGGTTTTGAAAAACCTATTAATATTCGGAACAGCTTCCTTTTTAATATTTATGGTTGGATGTAAAAACGCGCCGACAGACCCCGGTGCGATTGAAGCAACTACAAACACACAGGCTATGTTGAAATTAGCAGAGTCGGATTCAGCGGTTTCGTCATTCCAGCCTAATTATGATGAAGAAGGCGCAATGGGCGTTTTAACAAGCGATCTCGGATTAAATATTTATCCGATCAAAGTCGGACAGAAACTAAGATTGGTATCAAAGAATTTTACATATACAACCAGCGGCGATACAGCTTACGGAAAATACACTCAAACTTTTGAAGGTGTGTTGTTTATTGCCGCTTCCTCCAGCCCGGACAGTTCCCGGAGAGATACGGTTATACAGAAACCTTTTACTTCAGTTGTAACAAGAAATATAATTTTTGTTAGAACCGGCAATACTAACCTTCCAGTAATGAACTGGAAAATTGTTGCCGTCTCTCTTCCGCAGGGCGGAACCGCAATCTCAAACGTTAATATTTCCCAGGTAACCGTTTTTCTTGCAAGCGGCGATACGCTTATTGTTAATAATCCAAACGACTATTATATGTATCGAGAGAATGAAGGCCATAAGAATAAATATAAATGGTGGAAAGACATCCCGGAAATTAATGAAGGCAGCCCGGTTACAATTCAGGTAAAAGTTAACAGCGCTTACGCCGATACGGATTTCGTTACATTAACCCACGGTGCTGATTTCCGCGGGTACCATCGGGAAAAGATGAAGTTCAACTTAATTTCATCAGCACCTTCTGCAAACGGTTACACAAAAATTTATCAGCAAACATTCACAACCGAGCATTCCGAAGGATATTTTCATGCGGTTATAAACGCATATTCAAAACAGGAAATTAATGATAATACTTCCCCGGTAGAAATTAGTTCATGGGGCGTACCTTACTATGTAAAATGGTAGGGGAATTAATAAAAGAAGCACCGCAGAAGTGGCGCTCTTTACTTTATAATTTGTTTTCTTCCCGGTAAATAACCGGGAAGATTTTTTATTAAATACCCAAAGGAATAAGCAAGAATTTATTTGTGATGTTTCCCGTAATAAATAGATTGAAACTAAACTAATGCAGTGTTAATTTAACCCAGATGAAAAACCTAAAAATATACATATTGCTTTTAATTACCGGCCTTACAATATACGGTTGCGATAACCCCGCACCTACGCAACTTATCCAAGATTCTTCAACGCAGGGGCAGGTAAAAGTTGAGGTAGTTACAAAAGATACCGGCAACGTATATTACAACAACGGGTTTGATACAACCGGAGTAGCACAGCAGTCCACAAATTATTCAAATATTATTACGGTAAGCGGAACCAAGGTAACAAGAGAGGACGAAACAACGGAGTCCGCTTTTGCGCAAGTGTTGTTTTATGATACTTCGCATCCAATAAAATCCCCTATGGGCGATACTCTGGGCTTTTTAACAATGTCGCCGGGAATCGTTATGTTCAACGGCATTCCTGCTCTTCAAACCCCGTATAGAATTAGGTATAACGGCAACGGGTTACAAATAGACACATTACTCGGACAACAATATTTATTGATTGATAACGGGAACGTCTTTAGCAGACTTTTCTTCAGGTACAATTCCCAAATACATTTTCAATACATACCTAGAAAAACCAAACCTATTAGTTTTGATATTCCAACTCCGCCAGAAATAACAGGCAAGGTAAAGTTAACCGGCCGGTTGTCCAACAAAAACCTGAACGCGGTTGTACAGTGGGATAAATCTTCGAGCACAGCAGTAGAGTTGATTATTGGGGCAATTACAAGCGATAGTAAGGATACTTACCCGTTATTTAAATTGGAATCAAAAGACAACGGAAGCATTACGGTACCTTCAAAATTGTTAAACGCAATTCCGCCGAAAAGATACGACAAACTGGTATTCACTTTAGTAAGAAAAATTGAAACTAATAATCCCGAAGGCGATTCCAATTTGCACGTTTTATCACAAAGCATTCACACTATAATTCTTGATATTCCTTGAAAAACAAAAAATTACTTTTTTACATATTAGTTGTAATAATGATATCGCTTGCAAAGGTATCGGCACAAAGCTCATTCGGGCTTTCGGGTTACTGGTATCCGGCCTACAAATCCGGTTATCTTTTAAACAGCCTTGAAAGCAATCCTTCAAATTTTTCTATGTTGAAGGATTGGGGATTAGCATTATCTTACGGCGGCGAATTCGCAAACAGTACAACTTCAAATTTATATTTAATCTCGCTCTCGAAAAGACTTGGAAATCATTTAATTTCTGTAAGATATACGCCGGGCTATCAAAAGGAATTTGTTTTCAACAACGGCGAGTCGATTGTCCTTCATGATTCAACAACCCAATCACTCGATTCTAAATTTACCTACAAAGAATTATTCGGTATGGGTTATTCTTATAAGTTTTCCGACAACATCAGCGCAGGTTTTTCTTTTCGTTACTTCAATCAAACCTTTAATCAGGAAGCCGTGTTCCCGGTATTTTCCGATTCGCTATACTTAATTAGGGATAGCCAAACCGAAAAAGCTAACTTCTGGCGCGGAGATATTGGAATTGCTTACAACCCTGCTAACAATGTTTCGATTTCTATTGCATCAATTAATTTAATTACGATGAATGAAACTCCGGCAGATTCGCTGGTAAGTCCTTTCGAAATTAGAAAAACAAAAGGGGTGCTGTTCGGCCTGTCTGCGGCACCTTTAAATAATTTTGATTTGAATTTATTATATGAAAGCACCGGCTCGTTTCAATTGGGTTTAAATAAATTTTGGAACTTGTGGAACGGAGTTCTTGGTTTAGGAGTTACGTCTTTCCACGATAAATTCCAATCACCTTATATTGCCGGGATTATACCTGCAATTTCATATTCAAATGATTTGTTCGGAATTACTTTTTCGGGAGTAAAATATTTTACAAACAGAAATTTGCCTCAGCCGTTTTCAACTTTTGAAGAGGACGGTATAAACAACATAATCAATAATCGTTATAGTTTGGATAAAGCAATATTAACTTTATCTTTTACCCTGAATACAATTAATGAACAGACAATTAAGTTTCTTGATGTTCAGGTTTTAACAGATATTTATCCCACGCTTTCAGATAATTATTTAACCTATCCCTTCGCAAAAGCAAAAGTAGTAAACATTACCGACAAACCGGTTTCGGTAAAACCTTCAAGCAAAATTCAGGGAATAAATCCGGATAGAATCGATTCACCGCCGGTAATTATTCCCCCACTGGATACCGTTGAAGTTCCTTTTTATACGATTATTCCGCATACATACGAAAGAGAAAAAACCGGAATATCTTATATAGATTTTTATCTGGCAACCACGTCAAACAATGACGACGACCATATTCAAAAGCCTATTCTTGTTAACGGCGTTAACGCCTGGGACGGCAAGGTAATGAACCTTCGCTATTTCATAAAGAGGGATTTTCAATTTTCCATGAATTACGCGAAAGATATTTTAAGCGGTTATAAATCGGAGCTTGACACGCTTTCGTATGCGCTTTCCATATTTTATAAATCAAAAATTTTATTCAACCACCTTGTTAAGAACCTGGTTTATACATCGGCGCCAAGAGCCGCGCAAGATTATGTTCAGTTTCCTCATGAAACCGTAAAACTTAAGGGCGGTAACTGCGACGATCTTAGCGTATGCTACAGCTCTCTCCTGGAAAGCGTAGGAATTCAAACGGCTTTGGTAGATTATAAGCCCGACAAAGGTATCGGGCATGTTACCGTACTGGTAAATACACAGCTTTCGCCGGCGCAGGCAAAACTAATTACTCAAAACGATTCCAAGTATTTGATCAGAAAAAATGAAATGGGAATTGATGAAATATGGGTTCCCGTTGAAACAACTTCATTAACCAACTTTAATACCGCATGGGATTTGGGCGCGCAAAAGTTTAACGATGACGCATTGAATAATTTAGGGCTTGCAAAAGGTAATGTTCAGATTGTAGATGTGTATTGATTTTTATAAAAAGATTTTTTTTGAAAGTATAAAAACATGAAAAAAATATTTGTGCTGTTGTTTTTAGCCACTGCTTTTGTTTACGGCCAATCGTGTAAGATTGAAAACTTAAAGGGAGATGTTAAAGCCCAAATAGGTACCAGCGAAAAATGGTTGCCGGTAAAAAAAGGACAGGAACTAAGTGTAGACGCCGTAATTTCCACAGGGAAAAATTCATTTGTAAAAATAGATGTGAAAGATTCGAAACTCATGTTAAAAAGCTTTTCGGCACTTAAGCTTTCTAACATAAAAAAGATGACCGTTAACGATCTAATACTGGCGCTTGCAATGGAAGATATGCTTAATGCGCCTAAGAAAAAAGGAAACACAAATTCGAAAAACACAGCGGTATACGGCGCCGAAGTTAACGGCATAAAAACTCCGATTGTGGAATCCGACGACTTCGGCATAAAGAGATTAAACGGCGCGGTTCAGCTTGCCGAAAATGGGTTCAAAGAATCCGCCGTAGTTGATGCAAAAGAAACATTTAGAAAATACCCGGAGACAAATAACCTAACATCTTACAGAATTTTTTTCGCGAATATTCTGTTTGACCTCGGATTAAATGAGGACGCGTATGACGATTTCAAATCAATTGAGCCGCTAAAACTTACCGGTGAAGAAAAAAACGAAGTGCAGGCAAAGCTTGATGTTCTGGCTAAAAAGCTGCTTAAAAATTAATGTAATAACCTTTGCCAACAAATTTTCATATTTCCCGGCTAAGCCGGGTTGGTCTATATTTAATCAAAAATATTTATAGAACGTGTAAAGATTAACATCCGTGAAAAGCAAATACCGGTACAAGTATATCTTCTTCTTCCTTGCTTATTGCTCAAAATAATACTAATTTTACTCAA
>DAIERC010000517.1 GCA_027347125.1 Ignavibacteriales bacterium | reverse complement strand
GGCTTATTCATGTTTCTTGTTAGCTTAACCGGTATTTCAAATTCTAATGCCATCGTATTTTTCGTTTTAAGTTTTGGATTAGTTGTTGCCGGTACGTTAGTTTATATAATTCTGCAGATAAAAGAAGCGCCTGCCGGAATTAAGAACAATAAATTATTTCTTAATTCCTTTATGTCTAAAGGAACTCCAGCTTGGATTTTAGGCGTAATCATTACCGCGTTTTACATCGTGCTGTATTGGTTTCCGGCTTTAATAGAAAACTGGGTAAAATTGGTTGACCCGCTTTCATTTTGGCTGAGAAATAAACCTGCCGACAGATGGTTTTGGTACGGTACATTCTATACAGCGGCGGTTCTTGTTATGGGAGTAAGAATGATTGTAAAATACCGTCATAACCGTTACCAGATTATTCGTACAATCTCGGTAAGCTTTTTCCAATTTGCCTTTGCATTTTTAATTCCCGCATTGCTGGTAAGATTAAATCAGCCGGAACATTATTTTACTTATTTCTGGCCGCTTAAGTATCAATATCTTTTTCCCGGAGATGTAAATTGTTTAACGCAGCACAACGGAGCGCTCGGCTACTTTATAGTTTTCTGGGGAATAATAATGATTGCAATTGCAACTCCTGTTCTTACATATTTTTTCGGTAAGAGATGGTACTGCTCGTGGGTTTGCGGATGCGGAGGATTAGCGGAAACAGCGGGCGATCCGTTCAGGCAAAATTCCGATAAATCTCTTAATGCCTGGAAGGTTTAAAGATGGACGATTCACTCCGTGCTGGTTTTTGTAGTGATAACAACAGCGCTGTTATGGCTAAACTCAATTTACAAAGGCGAAGTTTTAGGTTCTTTATCTCTGGGGTTTTCCGAAACATACGGGTTTATAATCGGCGCTGTTTTTTCCGGAATAGTTGGCGTAGGGTTTTACCCTATTATGGGAAGCCGTGTCTGATGCCGCTTCGGCTGCCCGATGGCTGCGGTACTTGGACTATTTCAGAAGAAGTTATCAAGATTCAGAATTACTGTTAACGGCGGCCAATGTATATCGTGCGGAAATTGTTCAACCTATTGTGAAATGGGAATAGATGTAAAATGGTATGCGCAGCGGGGGCAAAATATAATTAGATCGTCATGCGTAGGCTGCGGAATATGTTCTGCTGTTTGTCCGCGCGGGGTTTTGAAATTGGAAAACCTGCCGATGGAAGGAAGATACAATAAATAGGTTCAAGTTTAAGTCTTAATGTAAGTTCAACTATTAATATAAAAGATAGGTAAACCAATGAAGCTTTCTAATTATATGCTAAAGAAAATTATAATTTTAATCTGGTCTTTATGGATTTTGATTGTCGCGCTGAGCAATGTTGCGGACGCGTTAAGAAATACAGGGATATTGCCCGATCATTTTAAATTCGTTTCGGGTAATTTCGGTTATATCCAGGCGGCAACACAAATCTACAATTTCCCCGTCTGGCTGAATGCGGTTTTATTTTTACTTGCTATAATATTGGAAATTTTAATGTGCGTATTTTTCTTTAAATTATTTTTTAAGATGAAAGAAGGAAACGATGCATTAGTTAATCCTCCGTTTTTCTTCGGAGTTGTTTTGTTCGGCGGGTTTTTAATAATGGACGAATTTTTAATTGCATACGACAGGCTCGGCGGCATTGAACAAAATCATTTTACCATTTTTACAGCGCTGATAGCATCTTACTTGCTAATTAAACTTTTACCGGGTGATAAATAAAAAATTTATGTCTTAAAGAAATATTGTCTATCTATGTTTTTATTAATGAAAAGTATATTTAATTTAGATATAATATTTATTTGGGACAGTAATGAAAAAATTTGAAATATATGACGTACCGAAAATTTCCTCACTTCAGGAAATGATTATCCAATCTGCCGGCAGTTATCCAACCAAAATTGCTTTGGAAGATTTGAACAACACACCAATTCCCAAATTAACATACAGCCAGCTTCTTGAGCATATCCTAAAATTCGGGAACGCGTTAAAAAAAATCGGTTTGAAGGAAAGATCCCACATAGCGGTAATAAGTGAAAACCGCGTGCAGTGGGGGATAACTTATTTAACGGCGATGACGTTTAATTATGTTATTGTTCCGATCGATAAAAATTTAAATGTAAACGAAGTTCTGAATATAATTCACGAATCGGAAACAGAAGCCATCGTTTTTTCCGAAACATTCGATACGATGCTAAGGGAGAAAAAATCTTCGTTGAAGAAATTAAAATACTACATCTCTATGGACCTTGAAGCGGGCAAAGATGATTTTTTATCGATGCTTGAAATGATAAATAACTCAGGGTACGTTGGCCTGAATGATCTTCCCAAAATAAACCCGGAAGAGATGGCCGAAATAATTTTTACATCTGGCTCTCTAGGGCGCGCAAAAGGAGTTATGCTTAGCCAGAAAAATCTTTCCGCCAATTTAATGGCTATGACAAGCATGATACAAATAGGTTCAACAGACAGGTTCCTTTCGGTGCTTCCCATTCATCATACATACGAATGTACATGCGGGTTTTTATGCCCGTTGTATTGCGGCGGATCGGCTCATTACGCGCGCTCTTTAAAAACCGTTGTTGATGATTTACAAAAAGTAAAAGCCACCATACTTCTGGGCGTTCCTCTGTTGTTTGATAAAATGTTTAAGAGAATTTATAAAACCATAAGTGACGATAAAGTTAAATCAAAAATAGTTCCTCCGCTTATTAAAGCTACCTCGCTGGTTGAAAAGATAGGATGGAAAAGCGTTAAGAAAAAAGTATTTAAAGAATTGCACGAAAAATTCGGCGGCCATATCCGGATATTTATTGCCGGCGGCGCGGCCCCTGATCCCAAAGTGGCAAAAGGACTAAGAGAGTTTGGTTTTACTTTTGTACAGGGATATGGTTTAACCGAAACTTCGCCAATTCTTGCTTTGAACCGGCTGGATAATTTTAAAGACGATGCTGCCGGACTTCCTTTACCCGGGGTTGAAATTGTTATCAGCAATCCTTCGTCTGATGGCGTTGGTGAAGTTTATGCGAAAGGCAACAACGTAATGCTCGGTTATTACAAAAACGAACAGTTAACAAGCGAAGCTTTTGAGGCCGGTTGGTTTAAAACAGGCGATTTGGGTTATAAAGATAACGATGGATTTCTGCATATAAGCGGCCGTAAAAAAAATGTTATAATTGCCAATAACGGTAAAAACGTTTTCCCGGAAGAAATTGAAGATATAATTAATAGAAGTCCTTTCGTGCTTGAATCGCTGGTCTTCGGGCAAAAAGATGAAAAACATGTTGAGATTATCGCCGTTCAAATTGTTACCGATGCGGAAGCATTTATTGAATATTCGGAAGTAAAAAATGTTCAGATTACCAGGGAATTGATCGATCAAATAATAGGCGATGTTATTAAAGATGTAAACAAGGAGCTTCCGCTTTATAAGCAAATAAAAAAATATTATATAAGAGATACCGAGTTCGAAAAAACAACAACCCAAAAAATCAAAAGATATTTAGTAGATACGGCCGGGCAGAAATCTTAAAAATATGCCGGCCTTAAATTAGTCTGGTTGCTTTTTCTTATTTAATTTCTTTTTTACATAATAGATCATGAATAGGAAAACAAGACCGGCAACGGAAACTAAAGCTAAATGATGACTAAAAGCTGTAAGCATTATTTCCCATTTTTCGCCGAAAAAATAACCAATAGATAAAAAAGCTGAAGTCCAGATAAATCCGCCGGTATAAGCGAACAAAGCAAACTCCCACATTTGAAGCTCGGAAGTTCCGGCGAGTATGGCAACAACATGCCTTACGCCGGGAATAAAATAACCAACCAAAAGCGTCCACCTGCCAATCTTTTCAAACCAGCTATGCGCTTTGTGAAGTCTATCTTCTGTTATATGAATATAGTGGCCGTATTTTAATAATATATGATGCCCGAATGTACTGCCGATTGCGTAGCTAATTGATATACCGGTAATGCTGCCTAAAAATGCGCTGAAAAAAGCCGGGAATAAATGAAGTTCTCCTTTGTAGATGAGGTAACCTGTCAGCGTCAATAAAGTTTCATCGGGAACAGGGAGGCCTACAATGCCCAACACAAGTAACGAGAAAATTCCGAAATAACCGTAATGTGAAATCCAAAATTGAAGTGTATCCATATTCAAAAAAATATTCTAAAATAATAGTATAAAAACCCAGGCGGCAAAAAGCATTTATGTATACTTTCCGGGGAAAAATAAATATAAACATTTACACTTCTATTTTATAAAACAATTAAGCAAAATAAAAATGTATAAAGCATAAATTATGTTATGAAGTTTAAGGTCTCCTTCTTTATATTTACTCCCGAAATCAAATATTTATTTTAATGTTCGGAGAAGTTATGAAAAGATTTGCGTACCTAATTTTAGTTTTTTCTTTGATTGTATTTTCTGCCTGTGAAAAGAAACAAGATGTAAAAGTAGCGCCCGGTGTTCATGCGGTAAAAGTTGTAAGCAGCATAGATGCGCCCAACTATACTTATCTTGAAGTAACCGAAAACGGAAGTCAATACTGGATGGCCGTTCCTCAGATAAAGGTGGAAAAAGGAGAAATACTTTATTATTCCAAAAGCATGGAGATGAAAAATTTCAAAAGCCCTACTTTGAACCGCACGTTCGATTCCATTTTATTTGTTGAAGATATTTCCAAAACACCAATTGCTTCGGCTGATCAAACAGCGCAATCATTGGCATCGGCGCACCAACAAGTATACTCTTCCGGTAAAGAAAGCGTATCGGTGGAACCGTTAAAAGACGGGAAGACGGTTGCGCAAATATTTGCTGAAAAAGATAAACTGGCGGGCAAGGTGGTTCGCGTTAAAGGAAAAGTTACAAAATACAATCCGGGTATTATGGATAGGAATTGGATTCACATACAGGATGGCACACAATCGAACGGTGAGTTTGATTTGCTTGTTACCAGTACTGATGCAACTCAGGTGGGACAAGTTATAACCGTTGAAGGAACTGTTTCCATAAACAAAGATTTCGGCGCCGGCTATTCTTATAAAGTGATGCTGGAGGATGCTAAAATAATCTCCGGCGGTAAATCGATGTAAAAATCTCCGGTTAAATTTGTAACATGCTGAAAAAATGCTTCGGTACAATTTGATATGATAATCCGTTCTATTTGAAAAAAAATAAATTTTCAGCAAAAAAGATGCACATACTCGGTATTCACATTTGAAAATTTAACTTAAAATTATTAATATAATATTGTAAAAATATTAAAATATTAAAGAAAATAATGGTTATATATTTAATTATTTACGGTGTTTTGATATTCTATCTTCTTGGTGTGGATACGAAAAACGTTTAATGGGTTTTTAAAAGTACCAGATAAACGCAAGAATTTTTAAAAATAGTATTATATTTTAAATGTTATTGTTGTATCTATAAATTTTTATTCTTAAAATAAGCTAGTTTTTTTTGCGGTTTTCATGCGATATTATAATAAAAGCCGTATTTGGTTATTGACTTTAAATTAGTTTTTTAGGACGTTAAGGCTACATTTTTAAAACTATTGGTTTTAACGTAATTTTATTAAAAAATAAATGGACGATTCTATAGGCAAAAATTTTACTTTCTTTAATTGAGCTATTTTCTATTCGAAAAAACCAATCTTAAAGATAGAAAGCAAAAAGCTTATAGGTATGCCCATTGTTGTTACTGGTAACAATTGACCAATCACATATAGGAGAGAGATATGCTGGGTGTTACCTCGTTGTTATTTTTGTCTTTTCCAAACCGGAAAAGGCAGGACTCTATTAATTTCCCATCTCATATTAGCAGTATCAATTCCTATAAGAACATTGTTACACTCATCTCAAATGAAAATAATTTAACATATCTTTTCGATTTTAAAAGTTCCGGACGCACAAAAAATATTTCCTTAAAACATGGCAGATATATTTGCGCCGGGTAACTATTTAATAAAATACTTAATAAATTATAGGAGAGAGAGAATGAAGAAAGAAGTTACTATCCATCAATTAATATTTTACCAACCTTTATTTCGACAATGAAAATAGTTGAAACTAACAGAGAGAATAAAAATCTTAGCAGATATCTGCTTATTAAGAGTTCTCATGTTTTATAATTAAACTTTCAAGGAGGTTATATGAACAAAGCTGATAAATTTAAGCTTTTATACATATTTGGTATCAGCTTAATTTTCTTTTTTACCGGTTGTGTTGATACAAGCGTGCAAAACATCCCCAGCAGTTTTGATTTTCACAGCCAGGTTAAAATTGTAAATCTGTCATCAAACGGAGGAGCAGCAACAATTAATGTCTTCGATGTAACCGGAGCAAAAGTTGCCTCAGTTAGCTCTCTTAATGTTGGTGACGAATATCCGGGCAACGGACAAGCATTTTTAGATCTTCAGGCAGGGTCTAAAACATTTATTATTACTTATGCTAATGCGCCTGCCGATACTTTTAAGCAGGTAACGGATACCGATTTAAGGATGAGGTTTTTTATTGTTGATGTAAATGATACAACTAGAAATATAGTTAAGTCGGTAGAAAGATATACCTGGCAGCAAAAGAACACTACCAACGGTAAAGCCTTGTTCCCGTCTGACTCTACCTCTATAATGTTCTTCAACAGTTCGGACGTAACGGTTGCCAAAATAATCGTAAAGAGTACAAGCCCGGCCGTTGATACTACTATTACCGCATCATTGACAAACGGGAAGGGATTTCACTACACAATGTTCAAAGCACCGGGGAATTATACAGTCTCGTTTTGGTCAGCAAGCGATAGTTTAGCATCAGTTAGTTTTAGTCCTCAAGTACAAAGTAGATACTCGACGGTATTATATGGTTCAAGCATAAAAAACACCTTACAAAGTAAGGTCTTTACCGACGATTAGTAATAAAGTTTAAAAATTACGGAGGAAAATAATATGTTTCGAAAAATTTTTACCATAATAAGCATAACCTTACTAGTTGCCTCGGTAACATTGGCGCAAACAGGAAGAATTATGGGAAAAGTTGTTGACCAACAAAGCGGAGAACCATTAATTGGTGCGAACGTTCTTATTGTTGGAACAAACTTTGGCGCCGCAACCGATGTAAACGGTAATTTTATTATTACACAGGTTTCACCCGGTGAATATAGCTTAAAAGCTTCTTACATTGGTTACCAGGACGTGGTTATGAGAGGAATCAGAATTTCTGGCGGTTTAACCACCGAAGTAAATTTCAGGTTGCCTTCTACGGCAATTGCTACCAAAGAAATAGTAATTGTTTCTCAAAGACCTATAATTGAAAAAAGCGCTACCAACGCTGTTAGAATTGTAAACTCTGAAGATTTACAGGCATTACCTGTTAGAACTATCGGCGATTATATCGGGCTTCAGGCCGGTGTTGTTAGACAGGACGGACTTACATACATCCGCGGTAGCCGCCCCGATGAAACCGGTTACGTTTTGGAAGGTGCGGATGT
>DAIERC010000510.1 GCA_027347125.1 Ignavibacteriales bacterium | reverse complement strand
TTTGAAGCTTATCGCTCCATAATACATACACAAAGTACACGGCATTCACTCCCTTTTTGCGCTTACCAGTTTCCGCCTTTGGCGGATCAGCCTTCGGCTGAAAACCACTCCTGCACCTTTCCGAATTAACAAGGTACAAATATAAAAATTTCAGGTTTCTTTAACAAAATATTTATACAATTAAATAAAAGGAAAGGTTGAAGATTTTTATAATAATAGAAGTGACTTAACCGGATGTAATAATTTATTTTTTCAATTTGAAAGAGAACTCGGAGCCTTCATCAACTACACTTTTAACTTCAATTTTAGAACCATGCGCTTCAATGATGTGCTTAGCAATGGCTAGCCCAAGGCCGGTGCCGCCCACAGCGCGCGAGCGTGCTTTATCTACGCGGTAAAATCTTTCAAATATCCTATCCAGGTCTTCCTTCGGAATTCCGATACCGGTATCCCTGATAATTATTTCCCCGAATTTAGCTTCTTCTTTTACCAGAACTTCTACTTTGCCGCTTTCAGTATACTTTATCGAGTTCTGAATCAGGTTTATCATTACCTGTCTTAATTTATTTTTATCGCCGAACAGTTGAAGTTTGTCGTTTACCGGCTGATAAATCAATTCGAGGCCTTTATCTTCAGCTGTCGGCAGTAATTCGGCAACAATATTTTTCATATATTCGTTAATATTAAAATATCTAAAACTCATTCTCATTTCGCCGGACTCGATCATAGAAATGTCGATCAAATCATTAAGCAGGTTATTTAAATTTGTGGTATGCTGATTTGCTTTTTCAAGAAAATACGTATTAACATTAGGGTCGTTAAGTGCACCGTTTTGAAGCGTTTCTATGTAACCTTGAATAGCAAAAATAGGTGTGCGAAGTTCATGCGAAACGTTTGCAAGAAATTCGGTTCTCATTCTTTCCAGGCGTTTGAGATATTCAATATCATTCTTCGATTTCTCAAACATCAGCCTAATCTCTTCCTGAAGATTTTTCAGATTGCCGCTTAGTATTATTTCCTGCGGGGAGGAATAAATATTTTTCCTGATGTTGTACACGATGGATTTTATTTCGGCCAGTTCTTTCCTTCTTTTTTGACCGACAAAATTAAGAAGTATTGTGCTGGAAACGATTATGAGGAGAATTAAAGGAAATGAAATCAGTATGTGCGGTGAAAAATAAATAACCGCGATAACAAATAAAATATCAACAGTCAGAAATTCCGGCATATATGTTCTGGCTGACAAGAGATTTAGTTTTAATTCATTCAACACTTTTAAATCTATATCCTACGCCTTTTACGGTTTCAATTAAATCCGCATACTCACCTAATTTTTCGCGGATTTTTCGTATATGAACGTCAACTGTTCTATCAACCACGTAAACATCGGCGCCCCAAACATCTTTAAGAAGAGCATCGCGGCTAAAAACACGCCCGGGGTTATTTGCAAGATAATAAAGCACTTCAAATTCTTTACGCGGGAAAATTTTTTCGTCCCCGTTTAAATATACAACGTATTGTTCCCGGTCTATTTTTATGGGACCGATTTCTATTTTTTGCGGTTCTTTCTTAGCGCCTTTTACATCGGTTTTGCGAAGATTAGATTTTACTCGCGCAATTAATTTTTTGGGCGAGATAGGTTTTTGAATATAATCGCTGGCACCAAGTTCAAGCCCCAGTATTTCATTTACTTCGCCGGCCTTTGCGGTTAGAAAAATAACAGGCGTGTTTTTATATTCTTCGTTTGCCCTTATTCTTTTGCAAACTTCATAGCCGTCTAGCTTGGGCATCATTATATCAAGAATTACAAGATCAGGTTTTTCCGACATTTTTTCCAGAGCTTTTACTCCGTCAAAGGCAGCAATAACTTCAAAACCTTCCTGCAGTAAATTGTATTGCAAAAATTCAACAATATCGGGCTCATCATCAACAAGTAAAATTTTTGTTTTCATAAGTTTTATAATTTTATTTCTTTGTTTTGTGCAGCCGATTTATACATGGCTTCCACTATTTTCATCCTGGAAAGCGAATCATCAGCCGAAGAATAAACTGGGTTAAGGCCATTAACCGCACCGATAAAACTTTTTAACTCGTTCAGATAAGATTTTCTAAATACGCTTAATGCGTTTTCGGATTGCGAAGGCGTTAAATCTATTATCTGGTCGTCAATTTTTTTATACACATGAAACGGGTTTAACGAAGCAGAACCCTTGGTGCCGTATATATTAAAATAGAAACTATCTTTTTCAAGAAGCAGCGACCAACTTGATTCGATATTAATTAATGAAGAACCTTTGCACTTCAAAAAACTAATTGATGTATCTTCAACCGTTTTTGTGTTATGATAATAACTCTTTGTAGAGACAGATTCAACTACCGGGAAATCCAAAAGCCACAACGATAAATCGAGCAGCAAAATGCTTAAATCGATTATAACTCCGCCGCCGGATTCTTCTTTCTTGGTAAACCATTTTTCGCCGCTGCTCTGTTTTCTTAACCAGCCGCATTTTATGTAAAACGGCTCGCCTATTTCCCCGGAATTAACTAAACTTTTTAAAATCATTGCATCAGGCCGGTACCGGAGGTTCATGCCAACCATTATTTTTTTATTATATTTTTTTGCGGCCTCAACAATTTGTTTTGCCTCTTGATAAGTGCGGGCCAACGGCTTTTCAACCAGCACGTTCTTACCGGCTTTCAATGCGTCAATAGAAACATCTTTGTGAGAGCTGGTAGGAGTTGCAATTATTACCGCCTCCACGTCGCTTTTTTCAAGAAGTTCGGTGTGGTCTTTATACCTTTCTTTAATATTAAACCTGTCGGCTATCGTGTTAAGGCGGCTTTTATTTATTTCCGCAACAGCGGTAACCGTTACATTTTCAAGCTTGCTTAAATACGGCAAATGAACCAACTGCGCAATTCCGCCGAGACCTATTACCCCTATCTTCATTTTTTCCATTAAACAGTAACCTCGTGACTGGCTTTTTTGTTTTCTAAAAATATTTTCACTTTTTCTGCGATGCCTTCGGGATCGATGCCAAGCAACTGGTGCAGCTCTGCCTGGGTACCGTGTTCTACAAATTCATCGGGAATACCTATTCTAAGGATTTCATTTTTATAATTCTTTTCAGAAAAATATTCAACAACACCGCTTCCAAATCCACCGATTAAAGTATTCTCTTCAAGCGTTACAATTTTTGAATGACCTGACGCTATAAAATCAAGTTGCTCCGAATCCAATGGTTTAATAAATCTCATATTAATTACTTCACAACTTATTCCGTCATGTTCAAGCATCTCCGATGCTTTTAAAGCATAATCTACCATAATGCCCACGGCTAAAAGCGCAACATCCTTTCCTTCCTTAAGCCTTTCGCTTTTTCCGATTTCAATAAGGCTGAAACCTTCTTTAAGCTGAACGCCCAAACCTGCGCCGCGCGGGTATCTTAATGCAATAGGTCCGCCGCGGTGTTTAACGGCTGTAAATAACATATCTCTTAGCTCCGATTCATCTTTCGGGGCCATAACAACCATACCCGGAATAAGACGCAAATAAGTTAAATCAAAAGCGCCGTGATGTGTAGGGCCGTCGGAACCAACTAAACCGGCACGATCCAAAACAAAAACTACATGTAATTTCTGAATGGCAACATCATGAACCATCTGATCGAAGCCGCGCTGCAAGAAAGTAGAATATATCGCAACAACAGGTATAATGCCCTGCGTTGCCAGTCCGGCGGCAAAGGTTACTCCATGTTCTTCCGCAATTCCCACATCGTAATAATTATGCGGATAGCTTTTTTGCAGTTTGTCCAACCCGGTACCATCGGGCATTGCCCCGGTTATGCCGACTACGTTGGGATTGTCCTTAACAATTTCAACAAGGGCATTGCCGAAGATGGAAGTGTACGAAGGATTTCCGCTGTCTTTCTTAAGCGCTTTGCCGGTTAATTTATCAAAAGGAGTTGACGCATGAAGTTTTTGCACATCGCTTTCAGCCGGTAAATATCCTTTGCCTTTTTGGGTTAAGATGTGAACCATTATTGGCCCCTTAAGTTCTTTAACCTGCTCAAAAATTTTAATTAACTGGTGAAGGTTATGCCCGTTAATCGGTCCGAAGTACCTAAAACCCAGGGCTTCGAACAACATACCCGGAGTAACAACGGCTTTAATACCGTTCTCAAGTCTAACGGCAATTTTTCTTAGCCTGTCGCCGAACTGATCTAGCTTACCTGTTAATTCCCAAATCTGTCCTTTAAATTTATTATAATCCGGGTGAGCAATCATCTCTGTAAAGTAGTTGGAAATTTGCCATACATTTGGCGCGATGGACATGTTATTGTCATTTAATACTACAATAAGATTTGATTTTAAAATACCCGAGTTGTTCATTGCTTCATATGCCATACCGCCGGTCATAGCGCCGTCGCCGATAATTGCAACAACTTTTCTAGGCTCATTCTTTAAATCCCTGGCAACGGCCATTCCAAGCGCGGCAGAAATTGAAGTTGAAGCGTGCCCGGCACCAAAAGTATCATATTCACTTTCGGATCGTTTTAAAAATCCGCTAATGCCGTTAAACCTTCTTATTTTCTTAAGAGCTTCTTTTCTGCCCGTTAGTATTTTATGAGGATAAGCCTGGTGCCCGGTGTCCCAAACAACAAGGTCGTAAGGAGTATTAAAAACTTTATGAACCGCAACGGTTAATTCAACAGTACCCAGTCCCCCGCCAAAATGGCCGCCTATTTCGGAAATAGTATCAATCAAATATTCCCTGATATCCGAGCATAATATTTTTAGTTGAGGTAAATCTAACTTTCTAATATCTTCCGGAGAATTTATTTTAGAAAGGATTTCATATTTTCCTTCTTCTGCCATTACATGTAAACCCTGATTTTTATTCTTCTTGTAAATCTTCTTCGGATGAAACATCATCCATTTTTTCTTTTAGCTCAGTTATTTTTATTTCCGCATGTTTAAGTGCCGCCATGCATTCTCTAGAAAGCCCTATGCCTTCTTCGTATAAAGCTATTGATTCTTCCAAACCAATATCCTCACTTTCAAGCAATACCGAAATTTCCTCGAGCCTGTTAAGTTTTTTTTCGAAGCTGGTTTTAGTCGTTTTTTTACTCATCTTAAATAAATATTTTATTTGATTTTTAAATTAAAAAATAAACGCAACATGTATGTTGAATATAAATGCGT
>DAIERC010000507.1 GCA_027347125.1 Ignavibacteriales bacterium | reverse complement strand
AAAAATATTTTTATCTTTTTCAAAAATTGATTGGCTCATAATTATGATGTTTAATTAAATAGAAAATGTGAATTTAAATAGATGCAATAATAAAGGACAAAATTAAATATAATTGCTGAAATAACTGAATAAAGGATATCTCTTGTTTGTGAAAGCACCGCCATAAAGGAAAGGAACATACTCCACAGTAAGATCATGCCTTCAAAAAGAAGCAACGTATAAGCTAAAAATTCTTTTAACTGAAACGGAGACGGATTATTGGAAAAGACATTTCCACCAAATATAGTTAGCTCAACCACAAATAATAAAATACCGCCCAGTACATGCGGAAACATAGAATAGACTAAAATGGAAAAGTTGTCTTTTATGCGTGTAGAAACTCCAAAATTATTTGTAACAAGTTTAAATATGAGTGAAAATAGAAGTACTATAAGAAATAGCGTTCCGGCTTCAATAAAATAATTTTTTATAAAATTCCCGAACACCGGTTCTTGTTTTGATTCGGCCAGAGAAATGAACATAGAGTCAATCAGAAATTTGAAAGCAGCAAAAAAGGAAATGAAGAATATAAAATTTTTGTGTTCCGACTGAATGATCAAATTGAAACCCTTGCGTGGGTTCTCAACCAAGAGCCCCAATGTAGGCCATAGATCAATATTAAAAATTTTTTCACGTAAATATGCTTTGCAATTTTTGCATATCATACCGTAAATAGGATTTTCCATATGACAATTTTTACAAGATATCGTATTCTGCATCAGAACTTTATCCTTAAATCTAACATCGGACTTTTTGTAAAAGAATTTTCTTTGAATGAGAAATCGAATAACTCTGCGTCTACATACGCATCAACCATATTAAGTACGTACACAAGCCCCATATAAATAGCCATAAGATCTCTTTGATCCTGGTAAAAATTTTTATAAGTAATGTTGTTGGCGCTTATAGCATCCCGGTAAGATTTGTTATTTTGAATCCACAAATAAACAAGCCATCCGCCTAGTCCCCAGATTATCGGCGCCTTGATGTAAGATTGATTATATATTTGCCCCCAACCCGGAATAACGGCGCTTCTAAGAACCGCTCCCCAAGGAGACTTCGACATAACATAAGTTGTATCTGATGTAAAAGCGGAAACGACTTTGGCGGAATCTATTTGAGCAAAGTTAACCTTTGAAAATAAAAATAGAACCAGCAGAATTTTAACTATATGATTTGTCAATAACTTCAAATAATTCAAACAACCTTTCAAGCTCATCGTTGGAATAAAATTCGATTACAATTTCGCCAGCACCGTCCTGCTTTTGTTTGCATGTTACTTTTGTCGCAAATATTTTTCTAAGTTTATCTTCAACATCGTTTAGGTTAGCCGATGATATAGTAATTTTGGGCGGGAAAGATTTCTGTTTTTGCCGGGCATCTGTTGACGTAAGATATTTCTTTACAATCTGTTCTACTTTTCTAACCGAAAGATTACCGCTTTTAATTTTTTGCAAAACATCCAATTGCAGCTCGGCGCTGGGAAGATTTATAATTGCCCTTGCGTGGCCTGAAGAAATTTCTTCCTTCACAAGGCTTTCCTGAATCTCTTTCGGTAGCTTCAAAAGTCTTATTGAATTTGCTACTGTCGATCTGTCTTTGCCGACTTTATCCGCAATCTGTTCCTGTGTAAGAAAACATTCGTCCATTAAGCGTTTATATGCAAGGCCAATCTCAATCGGGTTTAATTTTTCTCTCTGGATGTTTTCAATAAGAGCCATTGCTAACATGGCCTCATCGGTATCAACCTTTATAATATAAGCTGGAATATCCCTGTAGCCAATGTCTTTGCAGGCTTTCAATCTTCGTTCACCCGAGATTAACTGGTAGCGGTCATTCTCAACTCTTCTAACTGTAATTGGTTGGATAAGCCCGTTTGATAGAATAGATTTTTTTAACTCTTCCAGAGCTTCCGGCTCAAAGTTCATACGAGGCTGAAACGGGTTCGAAGAGATTGCATCGACAGGAATTTTTGCCAGGAAGTCGTACTGCTTACCGTCATCTTTTTTAATCTCATCGTAGTTTATCGGTCTATTACTTTCATTATGGCTCTGCTGATTAATCAGAGCGTCAAGACCTCTTCCTAAGCCTGCTTTAAACTTGCCCATAATTAATTATCACCTATTCCTGATGAATTTCTTTCTAAAAGTTCCGATGCCAATGCGATGTAATTTTGAGATCCGGTTGAAATCGCATCGTAAAGGATAACCGGCTTACCGTAGCTTGGAGCTTCCGATATTCTTACATTCCTGTGAATTACGGTTTTAAAAACTTTATCGCCGAAATATTTCCTGACTTCTTCGGCTACCTGCTGTGATAATCTTAAACGAATATCGAACATCGTTAGCAGCACTCCTTCTATAGATAGGTTTTTATTGAAGTGTTGTTTAACTATGTTTATGGTATTTAGTAATTGCCCCAGGCCTTCAAGGGCAAAGTACTCACATTGAACAGGTATCAGTACTGAATCGGATGCGGAAAGAGAATTTAAGGTTAACAATCCTAAAGAAGGCGGGCAATCGATAATTATATAATCGTAATTATCTTTTATTGCCTCAATCGCGTTTCTAAGAATTTGTTCACGGTTCGGAATATCTACCATCTCAATTTCGGCGCCAACAAGATTTATGTTTGAAGGCAGAATATCCAGATAAGGCATGTAACTATTAACTATAATATTTTGAATATCCTCTACATCCACAAGAACTTCATACACCGAAGGAGTGTGATTGCTTATACTTAAACCTGAAGAAGAATTTGCCTGCGGATCAATATCTATCAACAAAGTTTTTTTTTCTGCAGCCGCTAATGAAGATGAGAGGTTTATTGCTGTAGTAGTTTTGCCTACACCTCCCTTTTGATTAGCTATCGATATAACTTTTGCCATTAATTTTTCTGTTTTCTTTTTTAAAAAAGTACACCGGAAAAGATAAGCTTAAAAATAATATTAAAAATAGTTATTCTCAGAATATTTTCATAGAAAGTTTATGACTAATTTATTGAGACTCCTGGAAAATATGAAACATTATTTTAATGTTAAATACTTTTTCAGAAGTCTCACAAAGCTCATTTTAATTAAATTTCAATTTCTTCACCAAAATTAAGAACGCGGCACTTCTTGTCTTTGCTTTCAAGTTTATTTTTAAATTCGTTCGGGTCAGCTAAAATTACGGGAAACGTGTTATAATGCATCGGTATCGCCAATTTGGGGTTTGCAAGTTCAACTGCTTTAACGGCATCGGTAATTCCCATTGTAAAATTATCACCAATAGGAAGAAGCATATAGTCTATGGACGTCATTTCCCCGATTAATTTCATATCGTAAAACAAACCGGTATCGCCTGTATGGTAAATGTTTTTTCCGCCAACCGAGATAATTACTCCTGCAGGTTCGCCGCCGTATTCACCGTCGGGTGTTTTTGAGCCGTGATGAGCAATAGTAAATTTTACGCGCCCGAAATCAAAATTATAACTGCCGCCAATATGCATATTATGAACTTTAAAACCCTTTGCAGAGCAATAGTTAGCTAATTCGTTTACACAGATTAATAATGGATCACATCTTTTTGCAATTTTAAAAGCATCACCCAAGTGATCGCCGTGCGCGTGTGTTAGAATTATAAAGTCAGCATTTACGTCTTCGGATTTTACCGGCGAAGTAGGATTGCCGTCTAAAAAAGGATCGATTAAAATAATCTTGCCGTTATCGGTAGTAATTTGAAAAGCCGAGTGCGAAAAATATTTTAATTTCATATCAATCTCCGTTCTTGTTTAACAATTTTTTAAAATCTTTAAGCCCCTTACTATGAAGGTAATTAAAAAGCTCCAATTTTAAAGTATTGTTTAGCATATCTCTCTGAATCTTTATTGATTCTAAAATTCTATTTTCAACATTAATTTCTTTATCCAACGAAATTTTAGTAATACTTTCCAGCAATACGTCAAGGTCCCTTGTTTGCCCTGTTAAATCCTGAATATGTTCTACAAGGTTATAGGCTACTAAAAATTTCTTCTTGTCAAAACACGTGCTGAATATTTCCATATTGTAACGGAGTCTTCTAACGGCAATCCTAATTTCATGAAGGTTTTCTACATCATTATTTTTTAAGTATTTCAAAATCGATTTGTTTACAGCGTTACTTCGAATATTAATTATAGCATTTGCCGCTTCAATAAAGGGCGTATTGTCCTTTATGCCTTTGAATTTCCATTTCTTTTCTTTTCCCATAAATTAACTCCGCTATATAAAGAGCACACGTAAAAAACCAATTATCGTTTTTACCGGTTTCATTTTGCTTTTTTCGTTGGCATAAATTGTAGGGATTGTAACAAAACCGATTCTGCAATTACTTCTTGAGGCGTTTATTAACATTTCACTTTCAGCTTCGTAGCCTGAAAAATTCGGTAAAATATTTTCCAACACGTTGTTCCTATAGCCCCTAAACCCACACTGAGTATCCGGCAGTTTTATTTTTGTTTTTAGACTCAGCAGTAACGATGTTAATTTATTACTTGCGATTCTTTGCAAGGGCATATTCCCCAGACTGCTTAGCCTGTTTCCAACAACCACATCATATTTTTTTAATTCTGATATAAATTTGGGGATATCATCGGGTGGATGCTGCATATCGGCATCAAGTGTAATAGAAATATCGAAGCCGCGTTTTATGCTTTCTATCAGACCGCTTTTTAAAGCCGCGCCCTTTCCTAAATTTTGGGGATGCGCAATTAAAATTATTTTTTCATTTAAAGGGATGATATTCTGTGTCCCGTCCGTTGAGCCGTCATCAACTAAAATAAGATGATCAACATGCGGCAATGTGCATGAGATTACACCGGCCAGGCTTTCTTTTTCATTATAGAACGGAATAACGGCGCATATGCTATTTCTCTTTGGTATAGTGCTCAAAAATTCCCCTCCATCCTTTTACCGCAGGATTTTTAAAAGCTTTGCTCAATTTATTTCTCAAAGCTTCTTTAGAAAGGCCTTTAGATAACTGCCCATCTTCGGCAACCGAAATACTTCCTGTTTCCTCTGAAACAATTACGCTTATTACATCAGCCTGTTCGGAAATCCCCAGGCCGGCGCGATGGCGCATTCCTAAATTTTCGCCGTTTACCGATGTTGTTGTTGAAAGCGGTAACGTGCACCTTGCGGCTTCAATTGTAGTGCCCTTTACAATAACCGCCCCGTCATGCAGCGGAGACCGTGGAAAGAAAATTGATCCTAACAAAGCAACGCTTAATCGCGCATTCATTATTTCGCCTGTTTCGGTAAAGCCACGTATACCGGTGGATTTAATTATAATAATCAAAGCGCCGTGTTGTCTCTGCGATAATTCAAATGCCGCGTCAGCAATTATTTGAGCTGCCTGCGGTGATTCGGCCTTTACAAACATTCTGAAGAACGGGTTACGTGCCACAATTACAAGCAGCCTTCGTATTTCCGGCTGGAACAAAATGACGAACGCAATTACCCAAATGTCGGTAACCAATTTTAACAACCAGCTTAACGCTTTAAAATTTGCGGCTTGCGCTGCAAACGATAAAAGAAGAACTATCATCAAACCGATAAATATTTGTGCGGCAATTGTCCCTTTTAAAATCTTGTATAACCGATACATAATATAAGTTACAATCGTTATATCAAGTATATCGGAAAATGTAACGGTTAAAAAACCTACTCTAAAAAGATCGAACATAAGTATATCACATAAGATTATTTAATAACTTACACACTTGAACTCCGTATTTTACGTTATGAGTTCTGATAATTCTTGCGCCGTTTTTTACCGCAACAGATTCGATTATTGCGGAGGCGGGCTCTCTTTCATTTGTTTCCAAACCAAGCGTTTTACCGATAAAAGATTTTCTTGAGACTCCCATAAGTATAGGGAAACCGAGACTTTTAAAATCTTCCAGACGCCTTAGAATCTCAAAATTATTTTCAACTGTTTTTCCGAATCCGATACCGGGATCTAGAAAAACATTTTTTACATTTCTACCCAGCATTTGTATTCGTTCGAAAAAGAAGTCATAGATTTCCTGAATAACATCGTCATAAGCAGGGTTATCCTGCATATTTTGCGGCGTACCTTTCATATGCATCAATACAAGCGAAGCTTTGTATTGCTTTACAATATCTAAAATTCCCGGCTCAAAACTCAAAGCGCTTATATCATTAATTATTTTTGCGCCGTGTTGCAGCGCTGCTTCGGCTACTTTACTTTTGGTAGTATCAACGGAAATTATCGCACCAGGTTTTCGTTCTAAAATTCTATCAATAACCGGAATTACGCGGGCAATTTCCTCTTCAAATCCAACAGGTTCTGAACCTGGCCTTGATGATTCGCCGCCAATATCTATAATATCTGCGCCGTCATTAATCATTCCCAAAGCATAACCGGTTGCATCTTTAACATTAATGTATTTACCGCCGTCGGAAAATGAATCGGGGGTAACATTTAGTATTCCCATTGTATATGCTTTGTCGAATGAGAAATCCGTATCACCTATCTTATAAACTTTCGAATCGTATTCTTCGTAATTTTTAATGACGTTGGCAATTTTATATCCAAGGTCTTCATCGCCGGAAGAAAGAATTTTTCTGGATAATTCTTTTATGCTTTTTATTGAACCGGGTATTACTAAGGAGAGAATTTTTTTTTCTTGATTAACAAATTTGTAACTGATTTCATCTTCTTTCAAAACTATCTTATGAACTTTTTCCGCAAGTTTATCCGTAATATTTCTAATTTCAAGTCCCAGTAAACCGGGCTGGTAGACCTCACGGAAAATTTTATAAACACCGCTGTAGCGTTTGAATATATCGTGATATGAAAGATTAATTATTTGTATTACCAACTTAATACCTCAATACAACAGGTTTAATGGGGAAACTATTTTGAGAAGTTTTATTTTACCAGGTTCTTTAATTCAACCACCGCGGCAGAAATATTATCCGCTTTAAAGATTGAAGAACCCGCAACAAATACATCGCAACCGGCTTTATGCGCCCTTGTAATTGTATGTGCGTCAATTCCCCCATCAACTTCAATATGATAACCGGCTTTTAAATCTTTTCTAAGTTCGGCCGCTTCTTTTATTTTCTCTATAGAGTTCTCTATAAAAGTTTGACCGCCAAACCCGGGATTTACCGACATAATAAGTACAAGGTCGACAAATTCTGCAACATATTCTAATGTTTTAACGGGCGTGGAAGGATTTAGCGCCACACCTGCCTTCATGCCAAGTTCTTTTATCCTATTGATTGTACGATTAAGGTGAATTACAGCTTCTTGATGAATAGTAAGCATTGTTGCGCCGGCTTCGGCAAAATCTTCAAGATACTTATCCGGGTTTTCAATCATAAGATGAACATCAAGCGGAAGCTTTGTAACGCGCCTTGCGGCTTTCACTATAAACGGGCCGAATGTAATGTTGGGAACAAAATGGCCGTCCATAATATCGCAATGGATCCAATCCGCTCCGCCAATTTCCGCTAATCTTATTTGCTGAGAAAGATTCGCAAAATCCGCCGCCAATATTGATGGTGCTATAAAAGCCATTAATACCCCTTGTTTGGTTTATTGTTGCCCTGATCTTCATTTTTAGTAACAAACAGATCTACGGAATCACCCGGATTTAGTTTATTCCCTTTGCTAGGGTACTGATCCAAAACAGTATTCGGCAGAAGAGAAAATGATTTTTGATAATTTATCTTACCTACTTTTAACGAACTGTCGGCAAGAATAGTTTCTGCTTCAGACAACGACTTACCGATTAAATTGGGAACCGTTATAGTGCCTATCCCTTCGCCTAAACTTAAAGACACTCCAACCGAGTCTCCTTTTTTAAGCGGTGTTCCTTCGGCGTATTGCTGATCGAATATCATATCCTTCGGATTACTTGATGCAATTGAATCTACGCGCCCTAAATATAGCCCCAAACGCTCAAGCGCAAATTTTGCATCTCTAAGCGACTTTCCTTTTAAGCCGGGAACCGAAACCACAGGCTCGCCGCCGCTGATAAAAAGATAAATTCGTCTTCCTTCTTTCACAATATCGCTTGTGGAAGGAGTTTGATAAATAATTGTGCCTTTAGGATATTGTTCATCGAAGGTGGTATCGCTTATAACCGGATATAGATTGGCGTCCTTAAGTGTTTTCAATGCGTTGGCTTCGTTCATTCCTATTACGCTGGGAACTTTAAGCTCCGGCGAAGACACATACCACGGCATAACAACGTCGTTCATCAAAACAAGAAAGACGACAAAGATTATAAAAGCTATAAGTAGCTTCTTTACAATGGGTTTATGTAGTATGTTTTTCATCGCTCAAATATATCAAATGAGGTTTTCTTATACAACTTATTGTTTTTGAATATGTGTATTTTATATCAACTTTGTTTTTATTTTTGCTATGAAAAAAAACAAAAATGCTCTATATTTAGCCTCAAATTTTTTTCATGGGTCTTGTTACAATTCGCATTACGGCATTTGCCATAAGCATATCAAAAGTTAGACTCATCTATTAAAATAACAAAGAGGTTTTGTAATGTTTAAAGATCATCCCAAAGGGCTATACGTCCTTTTCTTTACCGAAATGTGGGAACGCTTCGGATATTATCTGATGGTTGGTATCTTACTTCTTTATTTAACAGATTCAACAACCGGGGGAAAAGGATTTGATGTTAAAATGGGGGCCGATATTGTCGGATCATTTATAGCCCTTGTTTATTTAACTCCGTTTATAGGCGGGTTAATTGCCGATAGATATTTAGGCTATTTAAAATCAATCTACATTGGCGGCAGTTTAATGGCGGCCGGATATTTTGGATTAGCTTTTCCCGGTAACACTGCTTTGTTTGTTTCCCTTGCTTTAATCATTATCGGGAACGGATTCTTTAAACCGAATATCAGTACGATACTAGGAATTATTTACAACAAGGAAGAACTTAAACCTCTGAAAGATAATGCTTATAATATTTTTTATATGGGAATAAACATAGGCGCATTGGTTTGCAACTTTGTTGCCGCTTACTTAAGAAATAAATACGGATGGGGTTATGCCTTTGCAGCAGCCGGAGTAGGATTGGTGTTTGCGCTTATCTGGCTTACCAGCGGTTTGAAACACGTTAAGTTTGCGGATGTAAGGAAGCCGATGGAAAAAGAAGACATGCCGATGATTAAGATCTTTTTGTATGTTTTTTTACCGGCAATAGTTTTCGCAGTTATCGGCTGGTTAATTCCAAATAATATTTTCGGTTCAAACTCTAATGACGCTTTTATATTTGCATGTATACCGGTAATATCTTTTTATGTATCCCTTTGGTGGAGAGCAATTGGTCAGGATAAAAAAAGCATTGGCGCTTTACTTTTTATGTTTACCATTTCAATCATATTCTGGACTATCTACAACCAGAATGCTACTGGTTTAACAATATGGGCTCAAAGTTATACCAACCGCGAAATTCCTGCTGTTCTGGAAAAACCAGCCAGCGCTATCGATATGCTTCAAAGTGTTAATACCAATCCGCGCTTAGTACCCAAAGTAGACAAATATTTAAGAACAGTAACCGATAGTGCAGGTAACACAGTAATGACGGAAGGTCCTGATCCCTATTTTAATAATGTACCCA
>DAIERC010000485.1 GCA_027347125.1 Ignavibacteriales bacterium | reverse complement strand
ATCCCTAAAAGCTTCCGGCACAGAAATATCAAAACTACAATTACAATATTTTAATATCATGGGCGGCCCTTTCGACCGGCTGGATCAAGATAAACCGTTTATCGGGACAGAACCCAAGCCAACCGGATCAAATTTTTACCCTGAGAGTATGACAAAAGATGAGTTTAATAATTGGATTAAAGAATATCCCGACGACGAGAGCGCTTTTACTTCCACATTTACGGTAATAAGAAAAGATGGTGATAAACTAGTTGCAATACCTTATTCAAAATTTTATCAGCCTCAGTTAACCGAGGCGGCAAATTACTTAAAACAAGCCGCTGAATATTCTGATAATCCTTCGCTGAAAAAATATCTTACGCTAAGAGCCGCAGCTTTTGAAAGCAATAATTACTTCGATAGCGATATGGCGTGGATGGATTTAAAGGACAATACAATTGAAACAGTTATCGGTCCGTACGAAGTTTATGAAGACGGTTTATTTAATTATAAAGCCGCCTTTGAAAGTTTTGTTACAATAAAAGATCCTGTTGAAAGCGCCAAGCTTAAAAAATTCGGAACTTACTTAACAGAAATAGAAGCACATCTTCCGCTTGATGCTAAATATAAAATAGAAAAAAGAGGTTCCGAATCGCCGATAGTTGTGGTTAACGAAGTATATGCCGGCGGAGAAGCTAATTTCAGCGTTCAAACGCTTGCTTTCAATCTGCCTAATGATGAAAAAGTACGGCAGGCAAAGGGCTCAAAAAAAGTAATGCTTAAAAATGTTCATGAAGCTAAATTCGAAAAACTTTTACAACCCATCGCTAATATTGTTATGGCACCGGATCAGTTAAAAGATGTAACGTTCAACGCGTTTTTCAATCATACTCTGATGCATGAAATTTCTCACGGAGTAGGTCCCGGCGTAATAATCGTTAACGGCAAGAAAACTACCGTTCAGAAAGAACTGAAAGAAACTTACTCAACCCTGGAAGAATGTAAGGCCGATATTTTGGGAATGTATAACAATATTTTTCTTACCGGTAAAGGCGTTTATCCGAAAGGGTATGAAAAAGAATGTTACGCAACTTTTCTTGCCGGTATCTTCAGAACAATTAGGTTTGGAATAAATGAAGCACACGGCGGTGGAAACGCAATTATATATAATTTCCTTCTGGAAAAAGGCGGCTATGAATATAATCCGGCTACCCAAAAAGTAAGCGTAAATTTTGATAAGATCTATCCGGCTTTGGAAGAGCTTGCACACGACGTGCTTCTCATTCAGGCAACAGGCGATTATAATAAGGCAAAAAATTTTATAGCCAAATATGATGTAATGTCACCTTCGATGGAAACACTAAGAGAAAAGCTAACTCATCTGCCGGTTGATATAAGGCCCATTTATCAAATATCCGAAGAACTTCATTAATTTATTTTAAGTTACGCCGTATAATTTTGCGGCGTACTTAATTTTCTTTTACAGGCTCAATACTTCCCTTTACAGGCATTTCCAACAAATACGTTTTCGCTTTTTTATTAGCGAGAGAAGTATCCCTTAACCAGGGGTTAAAGTATTTTAATATTTTGTAAGTAATACCTCTTTCCATAGCAAAATCCGCCCAATCGTTTACCGGTGTGTTAATTTCAATCTGGTAAGTTTTAAGCGGCGGGTAAAGATCCTTTTTAGTTAAATAGTAACCGTACTCATTAGGATTATTTATAATTTCTTTCATTACTAAAATTCTTGCAATATATCTTGATGTTTCTTCACTTAAAAGAAGATTGTAATAATTATGTACTTTTTGTCTTTCAATTTGTTTTGTCATCCCGTTCATGCCCATGTTGTAAGACGCGGCGGCCAATGTCCAGCTGTTAAACTTGTTGTAAGCTGTTTGAAAATATTGGCAGGCGGCTTCTGTAGATTTTTCCACGCTATATCGTTCATCAACCTCATCGTTAACTTCAAGCCCATATTTCTTTGCTACTTCTTCGGTTATCTGCCAAAACCCAACTGCTCCCGCCGAAGATACGGCATTTGTAAGGTTGCTTTCTATTAAAGCAATATATTTAAAATCATCGGGAATTTTATACTTCTTCAAAACTGGCTCGATTACCGGAAACCACCTGTTTGCGCGTTTTAATCCCAGTATAGTTGATGACTGCCAGTATACATTAACGATTAATTCCCGATCAATTCTTTCGGCTACTTCAAAATTTTTAAGCGGTACTTTTTCTCCCGCAAAATTCATTTCTTTTGGAAGAGGCGGTTGCACTATTTTGTAATCTATTCCGTGCGTCTCCGGGTTTACGGATTTAACGTTTCCGTCTTTTCCGGTTGTTGATATCCCAATGGAAACCATTATTAAAAGAATGAACGCAGCACCGATTAAATATATTTTCCGGTTACTTTGCAACATCCTGTCTTTAAGAAGTTTTTCCATATTTTCATACTCATTTTCTTTCATAAAATTTACATAAAAAACTTATAGTTTTCATCAAGAGCGCAAAATATATATTTATAATCGGAGCAATTATCTTTGTTCTCTTTTTTTCATAACTTTACGGCAGGTGTAATTACTTTTTATGAGGAGTGCTTATGACTCATGATAAAAGCGGGTTATTTTTAACTTTGCTAAAATTAAAATCGTACCTTGCAAGTATGATAGACGATAAGTTAAACTGTATCGACGGTTTTCATTTTACCGAAGAATACCTTCAGCGGCGCTTCCCTGATAAAAAAGATGAAATTATTTCGCTCCTAGAGGACAATCAAATATACAGCGACTGCGATATTGCATTCAACGAAAAAATAATTTTGCAATTTAGAACTATTGTTAATCAGACCGCCTCTAATCTTAACTTACCCGAAATGCTGAAGCGTCTTGAAATTGAAGCACAGAACATCAAGCCGGCCGAAGATTCGAGAGAAACTATTAAATCCGGAAGAGAAAAAAAACTTAGCGAAATACTGGATACTTTATTTCAGCTCGCAACCAACTGGGCGGTATTAAAAGAATTGGAAGACAAGGTCGACGATTATTCCATACTCAACGAAGAGGAAGTTATACGTCCGGATGAGGAAAAAAACATGAACGCTCTTGACGATACTACCGATAAGGCTTTTGGTATTTTATCAAACCTTACTAAAAAATATGTTCATCAATTAACCGATTATTATTTTACATTTGGCGGTGATTTGGCATTAAAAGAATTTGTAGAAGATTTGAATAAAACAAAAAAGCTTGTTGAAAAAAAATTTTATGAGCTGTTTAAACAGCACGGGTTGGATACTGATTGGATTTCAAAAATTTCTGAAGAGTGAAATAGAATTGCAAACGGTACTCCGTTTCTTCTGCCGGGGCAGAGAAACGGAATACCGAGTAAAATATTTTATCCCAAATATGCTTTCAGGTTTTGGCTTCTTGAAGGATGTCTTAATGTACGAAGAGCTTTTTCTTTTATCTGTCTTACTCTCTCGCGGGTTAAATTAAACCTTTCGCCTATTTCTTCCAATGTAGCCGAGTGCTCGCTGTTAATTCCGAAATAAAGACGCAATACGCTTGCTTCCCTTTCACTTAATGTGGAAAGTACGCTTTCAACTTCGGCTTTCAATGATTCCTGCATCAGCATTACATCCGGTGAAGGCTGCTGATCATTGGGAAGAATATCAATTAAGCTGTTCTTGTCATCATCGCCGGAAAACGGCGCGTCCATAGATACATGGCGACCGTATAATTGCAAAGTATCGCTTACTTCGTCGGCTTTCATATCAAGTTCTTCCGCTAACTCATCGGCACTGGGTTTTCTTTCGTATTCCTGTTCCAGCTTTGAAAAAGCTTTGCCTAATTTATTAAGAGTGCCAACGCGGTTAAGTGGCAATCTAACCATTCTAGACTGTTCGGCGATGGCTTGCATTATGGATTGCCTGATCCACCAAACGGCGTAAGAAATAAATTTAAATCCTCTTGTTTCATCAAATCTTTCGGCAGCTTTTATTAAGCCCAAATTCCCTTCATTAATCAAATCGCCAAGGGAAAGGCCCTGGTTTTGGAACTGTTTTGCAACGCTCACTACGAATCTAAGATTAGCTTTTGTTAAAGATTCTAAGGCCAATCTATCGCCTTTTTTAATCCTTCTGGCTAATTCTATCTCCTGATCGGGAGTAATAAGATCTACCTTGCCAATCTCTAATAAATACTGATCTAAAGATTTACTCTCACGATTCGTAAATTGCTTCGTTATCTTCAATTTGTACTTTGCTCCTAGATGTTATTAATTTAGAACCAATTTCATGCGAAAATTGCAAGTTGTAAATATAACATATTTCTTTGAATAAAAGTAATGGAAAAATAAATATACTTTAAGGAAATCTTTTATAAATTAGTTATGTAAATAATAAGATTCGATGTATTTTAATTCAAAATATGTCATATTTTCCAATTTCTTTGCTTTTTTCGTAATAAAATAGTTATAATGTTTTTATAATATGCTCCACCATTTATGTGCGTTAGATATATCACATGTATTTATCTAAAAAATTATCGACTATTAATTATAATAGTTTAGCATTTATATTTAGACAAAAAATTTCGAAGAATAGTTCAATTTTTATAATATTTATTTGATTGTTCCATCAAATATTTAACATATACAATTATTTTGAAAAGTAAATGAATGTTTTTTTATGCAGAAAGAATTAGCAGATTCTTTTAATGAATTGTTTGGCGCCTTTGAGCGTTTTAAGGCAAACCTTGATAAAGCTAAAGAAGAGCACGAAAAGGAACTTGTTGTTCAAAGGTTTGAATTTATAATAGACAACTTGTTAAAAAATATCAGAACATATCTTGAAAGCAGAGCATACAATTGCATATACCCGCAAGATATTATTAAAGCCGCCGCAAAATTCGGTTTGATTGTTGGTGAGGATATTATGCTTGAAATGCTGGATGACAAATACAGGCTTTCGCAGTTAAAAAATCAAAAAATTCCTGATGAGATATACCAGCGCATAAAAGTAAGATATTCCATTATACTAAGCAGGTCGTTCGAAAAGATTAAAAAATACTATGTCGATATTTAAAAGATTATTGTTTAAATCATTCCAACCGATGCGTAAATCAGACCTATATTAATTTTACAAATCAAGCTTTGTTTGGTTTGTTTCTCCTCTTTTCTTTTTCTCCTTATGATGCTTTAGAAATTCCCCGAAATCTTCTTC
>DAIERC010000464.1 GCA_027347125.1 Ignavibacteriales bacterium | reverse complement strand
GTTGAAGGAATTAAGGTAGTTGTTCAGAAGATGAAATAATTGAAAGCGAGGCTGTCCTAAAAGTAATTTGTAATTAAGACAACCTCGTTTAAAAAGCCTTTAAAGCAATTCTACAATATTTGATGAAGTAATTGTTTCGCTCTTGCTGCCTTTTTGTTTACCTTTAGGCGTGGGCCCTTCCATTGTAAAAGACATTTGTACATTTGTTTTAACTTTTGATTTCTGGATGCAACCTTTTGTTAAGTTAAAATAAATTTTACCTGATGTGGAAGTTTCCGGTTTTTTGAAGTTGTAATCGGCGCCCTGTTCTTTTAAGTGAGTATCACCAGTAATAACCGTTTTCAAACCGGCATCAATAACTGCAAGCTTATCGTTGTTGAACATTTCCAGGCCGGCAATTTTATACAGGTCTGTGTTGTCAAGCTTAAATACAAGGTACTGCGCGGTAGGCTGCTGAATATTCCAGGTTGAGTCTTTGGCAATTGTTTTGGCAGTCATTTCCCTGAATATCTGACCGACAACTCTCTTCAATAAATTTTCGGTAATACCGTTTTTTAACTGATCTTTTTGAGCCGGTGTAAGAGCTGTTTTAATTTTGCGCGCTTCAATATATTTATCGATGATCTTATCGGTCTTGAAAATATCAAGAATTCCGCCGTTGGCTCCTATTCTTATACTGAACGGATTATTAATAAGAGAATAATACTCGGCAAATCTTTCGATATCCGCGGTGTCTTTGGTAGTGCCGGATTCATACCTGAACATCTTGCCGTTTACGTCGGCGTCTAATTTAACCGAAGTAATTTCACAATTCATTTCTTTAGCGCCGTCTTTTTCAACGTTGGCAAGATTAACATCCATAATATAAATAACGCTTTGATCGATTGTTTGCGTTATCGTGGTATCCAGTTTTGTTATCTGTTCATCGTGAGAAACTGCCGAGAGCCTGTACTGGTAATGCTTACCTTTTTCAAAATTGTAATTTAAATTAAAAGTTTCATTAGGGTTTGAAGCCGGAGTTGTTTTTATGTCGGTTGAGTCTACGGCATACATGGTTTTTGCATCCAGTTGTTTCACATCGGATTTTTTTGAACACCCGATGAACATGAAACCTATCATTACAGAAATTAAAATATATTTCATTAGTTTCCTTTTTAGTCAAATAAAAACATTAAAAAATATTATACCATTATTTAATGAACAAATTTATTATTATTTCCCGTGTTAAACCAGTAGAATATTTTTCCGCGCTTTACGGGCATGCGTATAAAAAAGAAGAATGACCTCCGTGTAAAACATCGGTCATTCTTTTTTAATTAAAAGTAATTTGGTTTACGAATTATAATTTTCCAGGAGTTCTTTCCTCGGGAAGAAATGAGATATTTCTAGTGCAGCGTTTTCATCCGAATCCGAACCGTGAATAACATTTTCCGCTTTGCTGGCGGCGTATAATTTGCGTATTGTGCCGTCTTCGGCCTGCGCGGGGTCGGTAGCGCCGATTAGTTTTCTAAAATCCGCTACGGCATTATCCTTTTCAAGGGCTATCGGAACGCAGGGGCCCGAAGTCATGTACTCGATTAGATCATTAAAGAAGGGGCGTTCTTTATGAACTTCATAAAAACCGCCTGCCGAGTCTTTAGTTAGTTTTACCATTTTCAAAGCTTTAATTTTGAAACCCGCACCGGTTATCTTAGTAATAATCTGACCTATCAGATCTTTCTTCACACCATCCGGTTTAATAATAGCTAAAGTTCTGTTACCCAAAATTTTCTCCTTAAAATTGAATGTTTAATAAAACCGACGAACGATTTATTTCCTTTTTGTCTTTTTAACAACCTTCTTTGCTTTAACTGAAGATTTTACTGTTTTTTTAACTGCGGCTTTTGCAGAAGTCTTTTTGGCTTTTGCAACCGCCTTGGAAACAGGCTTCTTTGCAGGTTTCTTTTTAAGAGCTTCAATTGCCTTAAGCATTGTAATACCAATGTCGGCGGGGCTATCGATTACCATAATGCCTGCTTTTTTCATTGCTGCCATTTTTTCGGCGGCCGTTCCTTTTCCGCCGGAAATTATAGCGCCTGCGTGTCCCATTCTTCTTCCAGCAGGAGCTGTTCTGCCGGCAATAAATCCGACAACTGGTTTTGAAACATTTTTCTTAATAAACG
>DAIERC010000445.1 GCA_027347125.1 Ignavibacteriales bacterium | reverse complement strand
ATCCATTGCATACCTAACAGCTTCTTTACTCGGCTCGGCTTCGCCTTTTATACGATGAATATTGCTTTGAGGAATGGAAACCATATCCAGCAAATTTTCTTTCGTCATCCCGTAATTACTATCGGCATCATCGGGTGGCACACATCTTTCATCGCACCACCACAAATGAACATTTTCCCATTTTATACTTTTTGAATATTCGGCAGACGCGAGAATATTAAATAATATTTTGGGAGTACTCCCGCCGGAAATTGCGAGATTAAATATTTCGTCTTTCCGGTTAATAGCTTCTTTCAACCTTAACGCAAGCTCATTGGCCGCCAGTAAGGGAGTATCGAATATTTTTACTTTATTATCGCGCATAATAAATACTTTGCTTTCAATTAACGACAGCGAAAGTATAGTTATTTTTTTAAAATTGAAGGGGCAATAATCACATTATTAAATTTTATAATACCTTTGTTAAAATACATTAACAATCATAATAAATATTAAATTAATTACTTAATTTTATTTTAGATATAATAATTATTCCAAAGCAGTCTTCTTAAAACAAAAGAAAAACATTTATGAAACAATCAATAATATTGTGGATAGCGGCTATTACAATAACATTTTTAGCTGGTTATGCACAGCGTATTAAATCGCCTGTTTACCCTATTAACGGTACATTAGATTTAGTTACGGGAGAAGCATCCTTCAGTTTTGACAAAGTATACGGAAACAAAGATGGCTACAAAGTTTTGATTGTAAATAATTGCAAAGACCTGCAAGGTACATTAAGATGGAAAGACAAAGGAGATACCGCCTCTTGGCATTCTGTACCGATGAATTCATCCGGTGAAGCTTTATCAGCCGTAATACCGGCTCATCAGCCGTTAAGTGAAGTTGAGTACAGGGTAACTCTTGTCGATCAAGATCAAACATTTTTAGTGCCGGTTAAAGAACCTGCGGTTATAAAATTTATCGGGAGAGTGCCTTCGCAAATCGCAATGAATTATTATCTTACTCTTTTTGCCGGGCTTCTGCTTGCTATTAGAACAGGATTTGAAATATTTAAAAATAAACCGCGATTAAGATTATATGCTATCTTCACAATTATCTCTTTCTTCTCTTTCACATTTATTTTCAGTACGGTTAAAAAAGGATGTGAGTTGGGAATAATAGGCGGAACCAAGATTGCACCTATAACCGATATATTTTCGAGCGGGCCGATATTGTTATTTGCATGGTGGCTACTTGCAATTATTTTAATATTCAATTCCCATAAACCTAAAATATGGGCAGGCGCAGCTTCGGTTGGAACAATATTAATTTTTCTTTTGGGAAAGTTTTAACATTCTTTTGAGCGATGTTGCCGGTTAGTTCAATAATTTAACAACCTGATTATGAACTCCCGGGGCGGCTGCAATTATGCTATTGCCTTTTAACGGGTCACCTCCGTAATAATCGGTTATTACTCCGCCGGCACCCTTTACAACCGGAATCAATGCCATAAGATCCCACAGATTCATAATCGGATCTATCATAATATCGGCAAACCCCGTTGCAATAAGATAATAACCGTAACAATCTCCCCAGTTCCTGTAGAGTTTAACCTTCCCGGTTAGAGAATTAAATTTTTCACTATCTCGATATTTTTTTACATGAAGATGATCGGTAGTAAGAAGTACCGCCTCGGATAAATTTTCACATTTTCTTACGGAAACTTTTTCGCCGTTAAGTTCGGCAGTTTTGTTGTCACCTATTAAAAATTCATTAAGGATGGGCTGATTAATTACTCCCAGTAAGGGCTTATCGTTTTTTGTTAGGGCAAGTAGAGTACCGAACGTTACCGTACCGCAAATAAAACTTTTTGTCCCGTCTATCGGGTCCAAAATCCATTTATACTCTGCTGTTTCGTTATGATTACCGAACTCTTCCCCTATTATTCCGTGGCCGGGAAAATGTTTCATTATTTCGCCGCGCATCAACTCTTCCGATTTTTTATCGGCTATTGTAACCGGTGACGAATCGGATTTTGAATCAACATTAATGGAAGTACGAAAATAGCTGCGAATTATTTTTCCGCTTATTTCCGCCAAATGTTTCGCGAATAATTTAAATTCAAAAAGTTCTTCCACTTTTTATCCTGCTATTAAGAAAGTAATTTTTCATACGGAATATATCCTCTAATAAAGGATTATTCAAATATTTGGTAAACATTAAGTAAAAATATTTGTAAATATAATTTTTTGCTTTGTCTAATTACGAACAATTTATATATTTGTAGTCTGAATTTGGAGAACTACCTAACAGCAGGCAATTTAGTATTGGGAAGATGGCAGAGTGGTTTGAGCTTAGGCTCATCAGCCTTTGGCTGAGAATGCCACATGTTTTTAATGGAAGTGTTCTTTTATATAGGAGAGATGGCAGAGTGGTTGAATGCGGCGGTCTTGAAAACCGTTAAGGATGTAAGTCCTTCCGGGGTTCGAATCCCTGTCTCTCCGCTAAGAAGCCCTTTAATTGTAAAAGATTAAAGGGTTTTTTTATTACTGCAAGAAAGCCGAAAGACTTAAACTTTACCCAAATTTTGCTAAAAATTAATCAAAAAAATCATCAATTTGTTAATCGCTTTTCAGCTATTCAATGAACTCATAAAACGCAAAAAGCTAACCGGAAAAATTCATAGGCCGTCAAACCTTATAAAACCGATTAGCTTAGTTCGTAATAAAAAATATTTGTCATTGACCGTTTAGAATTTTTCTCCTAAATACATTTCTAAATTTTATCGTCAATATTCATAAAAGAGACCGTGAATTAATTCATTAAGGTTGATGCTAACCGTGAGTCGTTATTCGCAGGT
>DAIERC010000443.1 GCA_027347125.1 Ignavibacteriales bacterium | reverse complement strand
GTCATCATTTTTTCAAAACGGTAATAATCATCCAGCGTTATATCTTTGCGGTTACGGTACTTCTGCCAGGAATCATGTCCGCCGGTGTGAATGGCGGGAAATTTTGAAATTTGAAACGTGTTTTTGCTAAGCATTGCAACGCCGTTTTCAATGCTTGATTGCAGCATTGTAATGATGGTCATTATAACAATAATAGAGAAGATGCCTACAACAACACCGAGAATTGTAAGAAGAGTTCTTAACCTATTTGTTTTTAACGACTGTAATGAGAGGAAAAATATTTGACTGACCTGCATGATAATCCCCGTTAGATTAATATTTTAAAACAGAGTTACTAATCCCTCCCTTTATAAAACGCGGAAGAAAGTATTTATAAAATTACTCATGCATAAGTTAATAATATACATGCTTCATATTCAAATTATTTATTGTTAAGCCCGATTAAAATTATCATCGGGCTTAAGAATAAAAAAACGGAAAGCGGTTACTCGTATCTTAATGCTTCAATCGGATCCATATTGGAAGCCTTATAAGCCGGATACGTACCGAAAACAATTCCAACCAAAATACATAACGAGAACCCGATAATAACCCAGTTTACCGGAACAGCCATTTGCGCATTCAAAAAGCTGCCTGCCAAATTTCCTACGCCAACTCCCAGTACAATGCCAATAAGTCCGCCGAACATGCAAAGAGTAATTGCTTCAATTAAAAATTGCAGCATAATACTAGATTTTTTTGCGCCGATTGCTTTTCTAATTCCAATTTCTCTTGTTCTTTCCGTAACGGAAACCAGCATGATATTCATAATCCCAACACCGGCGGCAATTAATGCAATTATAGAAACTACCATCGCGCCAATCTTTACACCTCCGGTTATATTATTTATTTGCGACATAATTGATTCGTTGCTAAAAATATCAAAATCATTATCTTTTCCGGGGGCAACTTTTCTAATTGTACGCATATAACCGGTTGCAGCTTCAATTGTGGCATTGTAGTCTTCTTTATTGTAAGACATAACGGTTATATTAATACTTTGTTCCCTTTTGCCGTACATTGTTTGGAATGTAGTAATAGGCATAACAATATAGCTATCCCGGCTTTGTCCGAATAACTGAGGTTGTTTTGCAAGCACGCCTATAACTTTTATAGGCCTTCCGTCAACTCGAATGACCTGGCCGATGGGATCTATATTAGGAAATAGCTTATCAACTACATCGTTCCCGATATCGCAAACATCGTTTGTGTATTTAATATCCAGATCGCGGATAGCCCTGCCTTCGGCGGTTTCCCAGTTATTTGTTTTCATAGCTTCGGATGTAATACCGGCAACCTGGATGTTCGGGTTGGTTTCTTCACTGCCGTATTTTACAACTTTGCCAAACTCCCACATTTCGGCGCCAACATATTTGGCTTGAGTAAGCAAATCTTTCAGGCGGTAATAATCTTCCAGGGTAAGGTCTTTTCTGTTCCTGTATTTATCGCGGGCACCAGGTCCGCCGGACATTATAGCGGGGAATTTTTGAATCTGAAAAGTGTTTTGCCCTAACTGTGATACTCCGTTTTCAATGCTTAATTGCAACATAGTAATAATAGTCATTATTACTATTATTGAAAAAATACCGACAACAACGCCGAGCACCGTAAGTAAAGTGCGCAGCCTGTTTCCTTTTATAGATTGAAAGGAAATGGAAATTAATTCGCTTAGTTTCATTATTCAAACCTCAATGCTTCAACAGGATCCATTTTAGCGGCGGTATACGCAGGCGCAAGGCCTGAAACTATACCAGTAATTAATGATACCCCTATTGCAAGCATAACGGCGCTGTACTGCACCGATGTAGGTATAAATTGATTTACCAGCAAACTCAAAAGGATTGCCGCTATCAGCCCGATTATACCTCCTACAAGGCAAATTACTGAAGATTCCAGCAAGAACTGAGCTAATATTGTTCTTCGTTTTGCGCCAATTGCTTTTCGAAGCCCTATTTCTTTGGTCCTTTCACGCACGGAAACAAACATTATGTTCATTATTCCGATGGCGCCAACAAACAATGAAAGCCCTGTAATGAACAAGCCCGCTATTTGAATTACGCCAACAACCTTGTTGTAATTATCAATTAGTCCTTCCTGCTGGTTGATGGAAAAATCGTCTTCCTGGTTATAAGTTAATCCCCTAATCTTCCGCATAATTCCTTCCGCTTCGGCGCGGGTATCTTCAATCAACGCAGGGCTGGCAGCGCGAACATCTATTGTAACGCTTCCGCGCGCATGGGCCATAAAATATTTAAACACGCTTCCGATAGGTATGTACACCCTTTTATCGGGATTAAAATTTCCGAGAATAAAACTTCCCTGTTCGGTTAGCACGCCAACAACTTTAAAATTAACCGGACCTATTTTTACATATTTGTCCAGGGCATCGCCTCTTGGGAAAAGATTTTTTGCAACATCGCTGCCGATTACGCAAACATCCCTGGCACTGTTGCTTTCTATTTCGCTGTAAAACCTTCCCTGGTCAAAAGTAAAGTTGGTGGTTTTTACAAAATCGGCGTCGGAACCGTTTACAAAAACGCTTTCAACGGTTCGTCCCTGGTATTTAACCGTTTGACGGGTATCGAGACTAGGAGCAACAGCAAGCGGAAGTTTTGCCATCTGCTTGAATTTTTCATAGTCTTCCATTGTAATGTTTTTCCTGTTTCGCATTTTCCACCAGGGTACATTTGAGAACCATGCCCATTTGTCAACGTATAGTACATCCGAACCAAGTGCGCTGATTCCTTTTTGGAATGAGTTATCGATGCCTTTTATTGCAGTTGTCATTAAAACAACCACCGTGATGCCGATAAAAATTCCAAGCATAGTTAGAGCCGATCTTACTTTATTTGCTTTAATCGCACGTAACGCAATCATAAGGCTCTCTTTGAATTCGAATCCCAAAACTCTTATCATTTTATGTCCTCTTTTTAATAAGGCATTTAATTACAGGGTTCCAAATAATATTTTGTTTTAATTTCTTAAAAATAAATTACCAACAAAAATTATTTCACGTTAACATGATTTTTAGGCACGTACCTATTTTCAACCGGTTTATCAGATTCTATAAGGCCGTCTTTAATTCGAACAACCCTGGCAGCGTGTTCAGCAATATATTCTTC
>DAIERC010000425.1 GCA_027347125.1 Ignavibacteriales bacterium | reverse complement strand
TTGTTTCCTTTCGGTAATATCAATCAGTATGCCGCGCAAGCCAACCGTTATGCCTTCTCTAATTACCGGGCTCGAAAAGATAAGCGCAGTGAAAACCGTACCGTCTTTTTTTATAACCTGGTATTCTGTTTCGCCGACCTTTTCCCCCTTTAATACTTTAAGTATATTTGCCGCCGCACGTCCGCGGTCTTTCGGTACAATTAAATCATATACTACAAGCCCGTTTTCAAAATCTTCCGGTAAGTAATTAAAGGTACTGAAGCCTGCTTTATTTACAAATGTATATTTTCCCTCAAGATTAATTTCAAAAATTGTTTGCGGAAGCAAGTCGGTAAGCTCTTTATATTTACGCCTGCTTTCCTTCAGTTCTTCTTCTGATTTTTTCCGTTCGGTGATGTCCCTGTTAACTCCAACAAGTGCGATCGTTTCGCCGCGATTATCTTTGAAAGGAAAAACAAATGTTTCCGATATTCTATGTGTGCCGTCTTTTTTAATAAATTCAATTTCGCCCGTCCACTTGCCGCTTCTTTCAACTTCGGCAATTATTTGAGGTGTAATTTTCGTGCCTATCTCTTTCGGGTTTAATATGCTTGATGATAAATTGATTACATCCTCTTTTTTATAACCGTACATTCTGGTAGCAGAGTCATTCCAGTTAAGTATATTCCCTTCGAGGTCTGAAATTATTATGGCATCATAAAGGTTATCAAAAATAAACGCTTCTCGTTTTAGAGCTTCTTCGGTTCTTTTTTGAATTGATATGTCTCTTAGGGTACATAATATTGCTGGCCTTCCGCTCCAAAGAATTCCTGTAATGCTTACTTCAAGCTCAAGTTTTTTACCTTCTTTGTTTAAAGCCGAAAATGAGTATCTAGAGCCAAAAGGTTTACCCTGTTCGTAGTTTTTAATTTTATTCTCAACATTTTTTTTGCTTTCAGGAGCAATAAGATTTGAGATGTTAAACTTGCTTGAAACAGCTTCCTGCTGCGAATAACCGAAAAGCTTTTCCCACGCCGAGTTTACCATAACGTGGCGCATATCCTGAAATACGGACATTGCTTCTATGTTTGACTCTATTAGGTATCTGTAATTTTTCTCGTTCTCAATTATTTCTTTTTCAACAATCTTTTGTTTCGTAATATCAACGCCTATTGTGGCAACATATTTTGTAGAATCATTTTTATTAAGTACAAGTTTTTTTACCAGGTAATACCATTTTGTTTTACCCGAAGGAGTTATTACTTTTTCTTCCTTCTCGATAAAATCTACTTCTCCGGCCAATATCGATTTATCTTCTTGCTCAATAATTTCCGCATCGTTTATATTGCTCCATATTTCACTTACGGTTTTGCCAATTACATGTTTTTTTTCTAAACCAAATAAATTTGCCCATTGGTTGTTTACGAATACATATTTTCCACCGGAGTCTTTTAAACATATCGAGCCGGGATTTGTATCTATAAAATCTTTGAAAAAGGTGTTGTGCAAAATATCTTCTTTACCGGCTTTTCGGTTTGCGGCGCTCTGTATCGTTACAAGTATATATTTTTTCTTGCCTATGTTTATTGATTTCCTTGAAACTTTAACTTCTAATATTTCCCCGTTTTTGTTTTGATGGTATACGCTGCCTTTCCCGATGCTTTTCGTTTTTTTATCATGCGCTATTAACTCGTTAAGGTGCTTCGTTAAAAGTTCCCGGCGGGTAAAACCATAAAATTCGTTTGAAGCTTTATTCGCTTCCAAAATACTTTTCGTTTCTTTATCAACTATCATAGCAGGGTAAGAAGTCAAATCAATAAGATTTCTTAAATCCATATTAAAGCGCGCAGCATTGTTTTTGTCGCCGGTAATTTTGTTCTTCTTCATTTTATTCCGCGAGTCTTTTAGAATAACTCTGGGAGTATATGCTTTGTCTTTCCCGGTTTTATTTTTTTTAGGCATAAGCAAAGATGGTTTTTAATGTACATTCGAAAAAATCATTAGGAAAACAAAAATACTATAATTATTTATATCTATAATATATTATCTAATTTTTTTGGGTAAATTTTAGTGTGTTTACGGAAAAATTTTAATTATTGCCGTTAGGGATCAAAAATTACGGCTAATTTTGCCCGGGGTTGGGGAAGCATAATTTATTTTTCTAACCGGTATTTCAAATTCGTAATAACTTCGTAAAGTGTTTTAATATGAATCCGAATATAAAAAATTTCTTTTACCCTGCAACGGTTTGTATTCCCGGCGCCTCATCCAAAGAAAAAAGCGTCGGTTATGAGCTGCTGAAATCTATAAAGAATTACGGCTTCAACGGAAAGGTTTATCCGATTAATCCCAAAGCCGAAAATATTTTAGGATATAAATGCTACGCTAAGATAACGGATGTTAAAGACTCGATTGATCTGGCAGTAGTGGTTGTTCCCAAAATTTATGCTGAGGATACTATTGATGAATTATTGTCGTGCGGTGTAAGATCAATAATTTTAATAACAGCCGGTTTCAAAGAAGCCGGCAACGAAGGGGCCGAAACGGAAAAAAGAATACTGGGAAAAATAAAATTAGCCGGCGCAAGCCTCGTTGGGCCTAATTGCATGGGAGTTATCTCTACTCTCGACAATGTAAAACTAAATGCTACTTTCGTAGCCGAAAAACCTGAAACCGGCAGTACGGCATTCCTGTCGCAAAGCGGCGCTATAGGCGCGGCAATACTTAATTCATTGCGCGAAAGCGATATTAGATTTGCTCATTTTATAAGCGTCGGCAATAAGGCAGATATTTCCGAAAACGATATACTCGGCTTTTGGACAGAAGACGACAATATAAAAACAATTACGATGTACCTTGAAAGCTTTGTTAACGGTGAAGAATTTTTATTGTCCATTGACAAATTAAAAATATCGAAACCGGTTATTATACTTAAGGCGGGCAGAACAAAAGCGGGGATAAAAGCGGCTTCATCCCACACCGGCGCTCTTGGCAGCAGCGATAAAGTTGTCGATTCTCTTCTCCGGCAGTTCGGCGTTATACGGGCAGAAACTTTAACCGAACTTTTCAACACATCAAAAGGATTTGAAAACTTTCCTTCTCCCTGCGGCAACAAAATAGCAATTGTTACAAACGCCGGCGGCCCCGCAATTTTGGCTGTTGATTCGCTAGAGCAAAATAATTTAATCCTCGCCGGGTTAGCGGAATCGACCAAAGAAAAATTAAGAGCGATAGTTCATCCGGATGGAAGTGTTCAAAACCCAATAGATCTTTTACCGTTAGGAACTGCCGAACAATATAAAGCGGTAATTGGGTTTTTGATTAATGACGAAAATGTGGATGCGGTAATATCGATATTTGTAGAGCCTGTAATGGTTCAGCCTTTTAACATTGTTGAAAGCGTAAATGCCGTTGATTCCGCTAAACCGGTGTTGCAGGTTGTAATGCCTCTCCCCGAGTTTTGGGATGATTACAGGAAAAAATCCCATTATAAAAAACCTCTCTTCAGAAACCCCGAAGAACCGGTAAAAGTTATTTCAAATATTTTGCTTCATAAAAATAAAATTATCAGAAAAGGAATTTTAAAACCGGATTCCATTAATAGAAATATATATGAAGGTAAAGGCATTATGCCTCCGAAAGATGTATTAAAAATAACCGGGGCTTATAATATTCCTATGATCGAATCCGAATTATGCGCCGCGCATGAATTGGATGCTGCCGCAGATAAAATCGGCTTCCCGGTTGTCTTAAAAGGAATTTCAAAAGATGTAATTCACAAAACCGATTTGAACGCCGTGTTTATTAATATTAAAACCGCCGCCGAACTGAATAATGCCAAAGTGGCCATATTGCAAAATTTTTCTGAACATAATTTTACCGTCGATGAATTTTTAATCCAGCGGTATGTTAATGCAAAGCACGAGATACTTTTAGGCGGATTTAGGGATGCGTCTTTCGGGCCGGTAATTATGTTCGGAAGCGGAGGCAAGTATGTTGAAGTTACCGATGATATATCTATGAAATCTGCCTACCTGTGCGATGAAGATATTGATGATATGATAGACAAAACAAAAATCGGAAAAATTTTAAGAGGTGTTAGAGGGGAAAAACCTGCCGATCTTAAAGCAATAAAAAATTTAATGAAATCGGCGGCACAGCTTCTTTTAGACAATACAAAAATTACCGAGTTTGATTTTAACCCGGTTATTGTTTCCGAGGAAAACTCACTTCACGCGGTGGACATAAGAATTAAATTATCATGAATTGAAAAGCAAAAATAACGGAATAAATTAACCCGGCTTGCTAAAAAGCGCTCCTTTAATTTAACCCCAGCTTTTTCATTTTTCGCCATAAAGTAGTTCTGTCAAGTCCAAGCTCCTCTGCGGTTTTTTGCCTGTTCCCGTTATATTTCTGAAGCGTCTCCATTATTATGGCTGCTTCGGCATTCTTAAAATTAATTTTTGCACCGTTAGAAAATTTTAATTGAAGATGTTCGGTACTATTCCCAAATTTTTCAGGCAAATGCCCGGTGTCAATTTCAATTTCTTTACAAACTATGAAACAATATTCAAGAACATTTTCAAGTTCCCTTACGTTTCCAGGCCAGTTATATTTCTTTAACTTTTGCATGGCGGCCGGGCTGATGCTGTTAATATTTCTTTTGAACTTTTCCCTGAATAATTCCATGAAATGATTAATCAGAATCGGAATGTCATCCATGCGCTCTCTTAACGGCGGCAAATTTATATTCACATCACTAATCTTGTAATATAAATCCTCGCTGAATCTTCCGGCTTGTATTTCTTCCAAAAGATTCTTTCCGGTTGAGGTAATAATGCGTGCGTTTAATTTAATAATTTCTGTTCCGCCCACGCGTTTATACTCTTTTGTTTTTAAAACCATGAGCAACTTAATCTGCATTTGTGGTGATAGGTCACCGGGTTCATCCAGCAAAAAAGTTCCGTTGCCTGCAAGTTCCAGCCTTCCTTGTTTTGTTTTTGCTGCGCCGGTAAAAGCCTCTTTCTCATGCCCGAATATCTCACTTTCGAGCAGGCTTTCGTTAAACGCGCCGCAATTAATCGTAATAAAAGGAAATATTTTTTTATCACTCTGAACATGAATTGCTCTTGCAATTAATTCTTTGCCTGTGCCGCTTTCGCCGGTTATTAAAATTGAGCTGTCGCTTTGAATAACACTTTGCATAAGCTCGTATACTTTTTGCATTTTGCTGCTGCGGCCTATAATGTTTGCAAACCGGAATTTTTCTTCCATGTGTAAAGTAAGATTTTTTACTTCGCTTAAATCAAGAAAAGTTCCCACAGCGCCTACCCGGTTCCCAAGACCGTTATATAATGCCGCTGAGTTTGTCCTTACAGGTATACTCGAACCGTTTTTATGTTGAATTATTAATTCGTTTGATATGGACAATTGTTTTCCCAATATGGTTGATTCCATATGGCAGCCTTTATTGCACTTAGACGACTTAAAAATATCCATGCATTTTTTCCCGATAGCTTCCCGGACGCTAAAGCCAGTAATATTTTCGGCCGCGTGATTAAAAGAAGTAATTTCCCAATCAGTATTTATCGTAAACATGCCTTCGAGCTTGCTGTTAAAAATTGCTTCATTCTTA
>DAIERC010000424.1 GCA_027347125.1 Ignavibacteriales bacterium | reverse complement strand
ATGCGGAGAAATTGGGGACAAGGTTATTACATCTGTTTTGAGGCTAACAATTGGCCCGCCGGTAGAAATTGAATACCCGGTAGAGCCTGTTGGCGTAGCTATTATTAATCCGTCGGCGGCAAAAGTGGTAACATATTCGCCGTCAACTTCAATAGTCAGTTCAATCATTTTGGGCCAGCCGCCTTTATCTATTACAAAATCGTTTATAGCGAAAAGTTTTTCAACATTGTGCCCGCAGCAGTCGCTTTCAATTACCATTCGTTTATCTATTTTGTAACGGCCTTTTTTTATTTCGTCAATAAAAATATCCATTTGGTTAATATTCGCTTCGGCAAGAAAGCCAAGTTTGCCAAGGTTTACGCCAAGCACAGGTTTATCGTACGAGTGCGCTTTATAAGATGTTGCCAGCATTGTGCCGTCGCCGCCGATAGAAATTATTATATCTGATTTTTTACATAGACTGTCATCGTTTATAAATAAATCTTTTCTAACTTTTTCAAGAAGCATAGATCTCTTCTCAAGAAGTGAATCGCTTATAAGAAAATTTAGTTCGTTTTCTTTAAGTTTTAATATAAGCGCCGACACTACCTCGAAGACGCTTTCTTTATTAATATTTGCTATAATCCCTATTGTCATGTTATAACCCCTTACGGTTAACCATAATGAAGAATGAAATTTTAATACAATTTATATTTACAATAAAAGCAAGAAAAATGTTTTTATCTACAGCACCATTTTACTTTTCATTAATTCTATTTTTAAGTTCCCACAGCTTGCAATATTTTGTGAAAACGTAAGCTGAAGAGAATATGGCAAGAATAAATCCTTCCGTTCCGTCAAGAAATCCGTTTTTTAGAAAATACATTTTGAAAAAAATAAAAAACGGGCGAAGAAGAATATCCATCATCGAAACGTTTTTACCTTCCTTAAAAAGTTCTTCGGCGGCAAGAGAAGTGTAGTTGTTAAATTTTTCAAAATAGTGTTTTATTGAAGGATCGGTGTAATGATCTAGATCATATTTTAATTTCCCCGTGGCACCGTTAACCAGTAATCCTTCGTGAACATTATTATCGCTGAAGATAACTTTGCTTTTGTTAAACAGCCTTGTTACTCTTCCGGGATACCATCCGCTGTGTTTAATCCATCTGCCAAGGAAATAAGCTTTGCGAGGTAATGAATACGCATCGTACCCGGGAGCAGAATTCTTAAATTCCGATAATTCTTTTGAAAGTGCCGGAGTAACCGCCTCGTCTGCATCAATCCACAAAACCCAGTCGTTTGATGTTAGTGAAATTCCGTATTGTTTGGTTTTTGAATAACCTTGCCAGGTTACAACTTCAAATTTTATTTTGCTAAAAGATTTAACAATCTCCACGGTTTTGTCGGTTGAAGTTGAATCAATCAACACGATTATTTCGTCGATGCAACCGGTTTGGCTTTCCAGGCATCTTTTAATGTTTGCTTCTTCGTTCTTTGCTATAATGATGGAAGATAATTTCATCTATCGACTTTTTTATAAGTATAGTACAAAGTTATTTAATTATTGCTAAACTTTGGCATAATTATTTTCAATTTTTCTATTACTTCGCTGGCGTTGATTTTATTTATATCGATTTCCGAATCAAACCGGAGTTCATTAATTACCGCGGAACCGCGTTCAATTTCTTGTTTCACTTCATCCGGGTAAATGTAAAAGGCTCGCACAAATATATCTGCCGGGTAAGGATTAAATCTGCCGAGGTGGTTTCCGTTGGAAATACACAGGAAAGCCGTGCCCACAGCCGCCGCAATATGAACCGGGCCGGTTTCATTTGAAATTAATATTCTGGCTCCGCCAATTATTTGAACAAGTTCCGTAAGATTTGTTTTGCCGGTTAAATCAATTACTTTGGATTGATCAATTAAACCTCCGACAATTTTTCCGGTTAATTCTTTTTCTGCCGCCGCGCCGGGAATAACAATTTTTACTCCCCAGTTATTTATGAGATAGTTTGCTACTTTTATAAAGTTTAAATAACTCCATATCCTTTTTCCATCTTTGGCGCCGGGAAAAATGACAGCGTAATTTCCAGATAATTTTATAGAAGTTTTAAGCTTTGCCGTTTCGATGATGGGCCTTGCCAAATTTATTTTTTTCTCCAGGAAATTCTCAAAGAACTCTTTATTCCGGTAAAACTCAAAAAGGTTTTCGTTGTCGGCCGGCAGCAGCCTTGTATAATAATTATCAGTGAACAAGTTTCTTTTCCATTTAGCGTGTTTGTCCAATACGCCCTGGTTGCCTATTCTTAAAGCCGCGTTGCTTGCCCAAACTATTTCATCGCCGTAAAGAATTTCTCTTGTGTATGTAGGGTTAACCACAACCTCAAATTTTCTTCGGCTTACTTCTTTAAGAATAGAATATTTATAAATAATGTTGCCGTAAAATTTTTTTCTATCGATCCAGAGAAAAGAATCTATAAACTTTTTATCCAGCGATTCGGCAAGGTCTTTCCAGATGATATTTCCGCAAAGAGTGATCTTATAATTTTTATATTTTTCATCTTCTTTAACAACCCTGATAAAATTTCTGAAAAGTATATAATCCCCTATCGCGTCAAGTCTGATTATCAACATGGTCCCGGGTGCATAAGCCGCGTTTTTGTTTTTGATAAAAGAAGAAATTATCAAAAACAAAAAATAGTTAATTAAATTTTTAAGCTTTATAATCATAATGCGCTTTAAAATGATACGGTATTATTACATGAATTTATTCTTTAATAGGATATGATCATTCCATGTTTTTGATTTCATACCTTTTTTAATAAATAGAAATAAGCCCCTTGTACTCATTAACATAAGCAATTTAAAAAGACCAGCGTTAATTTTTTGACGAGTTAAAAGATGAAAATGGCCGTAGTTGTAATAGTTGAGTCGGAATTTTTTTGCAATAACTTTCAGCGTTTTGAGAGAATAAAATGAAACATGCTGACCATGCTCTGGGGCATAAAACCACCACTCGGTAGATTTTGGTATTGGAAGCGGAAGCAATTCTGTAGAAAAGGCAATGTTTTGAGAAATACTCAACATTTTTTCTATTTCCTCAATTGGATTTACAAAATGCTCAAAAACTTCAAAAGCGGTTATGAGCCGGATATCCTTATTTACGCCGCTAGCATATTCAAAGCCTTTAGCCAGCATATTTTCACAATATAGATCTGTCCAGTAAAAATCGAAGCCAACATCTCTCATGAGACGAGTAAATATTCCATGGCCACCAGCATAGTCTAAAAACGCGGCATTTTTATCGTAAGAAAAATATAAAAGTACCGAGACCAGCTTTGAGTAAGATAGATTTCTTTCCATTATACCGGTATCGGAAATATTTATAGCCTTTCCATAGGCTTCCTCAAGCCAATAAGGTTCTTCTGTAAACACAAAGTTGCACTTTCCGCAATGGAAATATTGTACATTATATTTACCGAGTATTTTTTCTTTAAAGATCGGTTCGGCTGTT
>DAIERC010000422.1 GCA_027347125.1 Ignavibacteriales bacterium | reverse complement strand
GGAAGCTCTTGCGCTTGAAGGTAAGCAGCTCAACCTTTCCGTAAATGCTATTGCGCCCTATATTATTGATACGCCTTCTAACCGGCAATGGATGAATGACGCAGATTATGACAGCTGGGTTAAGCCCGAAGAAGTTGGTGAACTTGCAGACGCGATATTTAATAATTTCCATTTTGTAACGGGAAATATTTTCCAATTGCCCGGGCGGTTTAACATATAAGATCGGAACCGTGAGTAACTCAAGTGTTCTATTTTACAAAAAATATTTGCTTCCGATTTATTGATTTTGTTTTTTGAAATGATTATTCTGGATCCGAATTATTGAACATTTTTGTCCTTTAGTATAGTCATTTAATAGGAATGCCCCAGTTGGCAAACGTAAAAATGTAATCGGGAAAAATTAAATTTTATATTTCAATAAGGCAGGTATGTTTTTAGATATCCTGCCTTTTTCAATTTAGGAGAACAGTTATGATTCTAAAAGATAAAATAAATGAAGACCTGAAATCGGCAATGAAATCAGGCGACAAAATAAGGCTGGAAACAATCAGGTCTATAAGAGCGCTTATTCTTGAGTTCGAAAAAAGCGGGGCAGGCAAAGAATTAAACGCCGAGGAAGAAATAAAACTTTTAAGCACGGCAGCAAAAAAAAGAAAAGACTCAATTGAACAGTACAGAAACGCAAAAAGAGAAGATCTGGCATCCAAGGAAGAAGCCGAATTGAAAATACTACAGGAATATCTTCCCGAACAGTTAACCGAAGAAGAAATATTTAATGAAGTGAAAAAACTTGCCGCAAACATAGGCGCAAGCGGTAAAGAAGATTTTCCCAAATTAATGCCGCAGGTTATGAAAGAATTAAAAGGAAAAGCGGACGGTAAATTAGTTAAAAGCGCTGTTGAAAAAATTTTGGGAATTAATTGAATCTTGTAGATATAATAATAGTCGTTGTTGTTCTGGTTGGGTTTATTCTCGGCTATAAAGATGGTTTTGTTAGAAAGCTAATAGGCCTTATCGGTCTGGGAGTGGCCATATTCCTTGCCGCTAAGTTTGCTTCCGCGTTCGGCCAGATGATAGATAATTTTTTCGGTATAGAATTTTATCTCTCCAAAATAATTGCCGGTATACTGATCTTTCTCTGCGTTGTAGTTATCTTTTCCATAATTAAAAGATTGGTACATCCGTTTGATAAAGTAAATAATTTAATCAACCAAATTGCAGGCGGGGTAGTTGGCGTTGTTCAAATATTATTTTTCTTAAGCGCCGTATTCTTTTTGTTGAACATTTTTAACGCTCCTTCTCAAAAAGTCCGGAAAAATTCTTTGTTTTATCAAAAAGTTTATGATATTATTCCTTCAGCGATTGATTATCTTAATAACTATACTCCAGAGACCAAAAAATTTATTAAAGAATATATAAACGAAAAAGATTCTTTGTAATGATTTCTTCTTCCACGCTTGAAAAGTTAGAATATCAAAGAGTATTGCAATTCATCTCTAAGTATTGTAATACTGAAAAGGGGAAAGTTATTATTTCCTCGATGTTGCCTCATGAAGAAATATCCGAAGCGGTTGCAGAAGGAGAACTCGTTAATCAGGCAAAAGAAATTTTAATTAGAAATGTTTTCCCTCCCATCGAATATTTGACCGACCTTGACGAAGCGATTGCGCTATCTAAAATTGAAGGTACGATAATAGAAGCGAAAAAGATTTTAGAGATACTAAAACTTGCAATAATGTCTAGAAGCCTTGCAGCTTACCTTAAAAATAATTTAGAGATTGCCCCATCGCTTTATGAATTTGCCGGACGGCTTTTTTCGGATAAACTTTTTGAACATTACGTACAAAAAGTTATCAATGAAAACGGCGAGGTTAAAGATAACGCCAGCTCAAAATTATCCGAGTTGAGGCGCGAGATAAGAAATAGAAAAGATGATCTCATAAAATCGGTAAACAAAATAGTAAAATCGTTAGATGAAAAAGATATTGTAAGAGAAGATTATTTAACTCTGCGCGACGGCAGAATTGTTATACCAGTAAAAGCCGAACACAAAAGACACATAAGAGGTTTCATTCATTCTGAGTCGTCAACCGGGCAAACAGTTTATATTGAGCCCGAAGAGACTCTTGAACTGAATAATGAAATTATTTCTTTATCGTTTGCTGAAAAAAGAGAGGTTGAAAGACTTCTTAAAGAAGTAACCAAAAGAATTGGAACTTTGAGCAATCCTCTAAGAGAAGCCCTTGATGTAATTTCGTACATTGATTCGGTATTTGCACGCGCTAAATATTCGATTGAAATAATCGGTGCTTTCCCGGAGATAAAAAACGACAAACCATTTTTAGTACAAGATGCACGTCATCCTCTTTTGCTAAAAAAACACGGAAGAAGCGGAACCGTGCCGTTAAATGTACGTCTGGCCGCTAAAAAAGTAATTCTTATAACCGGGCCAAACGCCGGAGGCAAAACAGTAGTTTTAAAAACTATAGGATTAATGTGCTTAATGGTTCAATCGGGCATCCACGTTCCCGTGAATCCGGATTCAAATTTCCATTTCTTCAATAATGTTTTACTCGATATCGGAGACGCGCAATCGATAGAAGATGATTTGTCTACCTTTAGCTCGCATCTTTCGAACATAAAAAATATAATTGATTCGGCCGATTCAAATTCGCTTGTTCTGCTAGATGAAATCGGTACCGGCACTG
>DAIERC010000373.1 GCA_027347125.1 Ignavibacteriales bacterium | reverse complement strand
GGTTCACAAAAATAAAAACGGCGCAATAGCTGTAATAGGTGTATTCTTTAAATACGGTAAACCGAATAAGGCATTGCAAGAAATTATTAGTAATATTCCTAAGGAAGTAGATAAACCTGTTGAGAATAAAATGTCTAAAATAAATATTGAAGAACTTCTTCCCGGCAAAAGAAAATACTACCATTACTTTGGTTCATTAACGACCCCGCCTTGCAGTGAAGAGGTAAACTGGAATATTTGCACAACGCCGGTTCAGGCTTCTAAAGAGCAAATACAAAAGCTTCACGAAATTATGGGAGACAATGCAAGGCCGGTTCAGCCTTTGCACAACAGGTTTGTTCTGGAATCAGAGTAATAAAATTGCCTGGTGATTTTTAACAAGCATAATATTTTGTTGTACTTCTTTATTAGTAAACAGTTATTTTAATAACCTAAAAATTGTTATGTATTTAAATGCTTTATCGGTTTTTATAAAGTTCGGTATTTAATGAAAATAAAAATCTGTTCGGTAGCGCTTTTATTGCTTCTAATTACTTCCGGCTCTTCGGCTCAAGGTTTTGAAAGCAGTGCTTTTGGAGCTCCCGTAATAAGATACACATCATTGATCGGACAAAATTCAATTATCCTCGGAGGCAAATTCGGTTGGATAATTAACAAGAGCATTGTTCTCGGCGGCGGTTTCTACGGGCTTGCAAGTGAAGTCCGTACAAATTACAAAGACGCATTAAGCGGGCAAAGCCTGGCGCTTGGTTTTAACTTCGGCGGTTTGGAATTTGAATATATATTTTTACCCGGCTCAGCCGTTCACGGTTCAATCGGTATGCTCTTTGCCGGCGGCGGTTTATATTTTTCCGTACCCGATAAAAGTGTTCCGCACAACAGCTATTTTAGCCAGGACCTTTTGGTCTGGGAACCGTCTTTAAATATTGAGTTCAATACGTTAAGCTGGCTTCATACAGATTTAAATTTTTCTTACCGGATTATTAGCAGTTTCAGAGAGAATTATGGAATTGCAAAAAAAGATTTAACCGGTCCGTCGGTTGGTATAATATTTAAACTCGGTGCGTATTAATATTCTGCTTAATGCTTTTTCAACTTATTGAAAGCTTGCACGTGAACCTGATTTCTTATTCAAGCAAATATCCTTTTCTAAAGAATAAAACATTGCTTTTTGTTTTAATAGCCGTATATGCGTGCCTTATCCACGGCAATTTATGGGCTAAAAATATTATCGCTTCCGGCGATTCGCTTAATGCATCGGAACAACATATTGATTCGGCCGGGTATTTACCGGTTTCGCTTTTTACTTATGCCGGCGATAGAAGATATACTCTTGACGGAGAATTACCGAATTTAAAAACTCAAATAAGGCCAGTAACTACCGCTGTGCTGGGGGGAATCTATCTCGGCGCAATCATGTGGCTACACATTCACCAGCAAAATGCTTGGTGGAGCGGCAATCGGGGCAATTTTCATTTCGAAGAGGATTGGGTTTCGGCAATGCAGGTAGATAAAGCAGGGCATGCGTTCGGCGGGTATATAACCGCATATACAATGAGCGAAGGTTTAATGGCCGCGGGCTTCTCATGGGATGATGCTACTCTTTACGGAAGCATATTCGGACTTGCTTATCAAACTTACGTAGAAACGGAAGACGGATTTGCAAAGCAGTGGGGCTTCAGTCCTTCCGATTGGTATTTTGATGCAATCGGTCCTCTATTTTTTCTTGCGCAGCATTATGCGCCCGCATTGCAGAACATAACTCCCAAGTGGCAGTTCGTTCCTTCGGAGTTGACAGGCAAACCGGTAATTGACAGGCCGAGAACATTTATTGATGATTATAACAGCTCAACGTTTTGGTGGTCTATAAATATTTACAACATCCTTCCTCAGAGTGCGAAAAAATATTGGCTGCCATGGTTAAATATTGCCGTCGGCTATGGCGTTGACGGTGTTGATGTAAACCCTGATCCCAACGGTCCCCCCGATCAATATTCGAACAGAAGATTTATTATCGGGCTGGACTATAATCTTGTAAAACTACTGCCCGAAGGCGGTTGGTTCTGGAATTGGGCAAGACAAACCTTGAACTTCTTTAAACTTCCTGCTCCTGCAATTGAATTTTCTTCTTCAGGAACAAGAGTTAGACTTTTATATCCGTTTCAAATTAATCTCGGCTCACTTAAATTTTAAAATGTAAACAGATATTTAAATCATTCGATTTACAAATATGTACGAAAATATTTCCTTTAACCCTGCCTGCCCAGACAATATTGATACGCTTCTTGATTTGATAAAGGAATTTTATCTTCAAGAGCAAATTGAGTTTGACGGCAGCAGATCGCGTAAAGCGCTTGATAAAATTTTTTCCAACAGCCTGTTCGGCAACATTTGGCTTATATTAATTGAAGAAAAAATAATAGGGTATTTTGCGCTTACATATGCTTTCAGCCTTGAATTTGGGGGACGCAATGCGCTCCTGGACGAGATTTATATTCGCGAGAAATTTAGAAGAAAAGGCATCGGCACAAGAGCGATCAATTTTATTTTTGAGCAATGTAAGCTAAACGATATCCATGCAGTTCACCTGCAAGTATTAAATTTTAATGATGACGCTAAAAGATTATACGAACGTAACGGCTTTGAACTTGTTGACAGAATGTTCATGACCAAAGTTTTTGATTAAACTTTCACTTATAAAAATTATTTTTTAAGTAGTAAGTTATGTAGCATGAACATGAAAAAATTGGTATTGGAATAATGAAATTCGGCAGCAGCATTTCCGAATTCCATTACACCCAACTTAATGAACGCTTTACATGGCATCAAATATTTAAAGCGTTCGCCTACGTTTCTAACTCTTATTTCGCAGGCATATCAAACATCTTTTCAGCTACAGGCACATTGGCCGTAATTTTGTTAAACTTAACATTCTCTACGTTTTCATAAGTTGATACCTGATTTTCAAACGGGAACAATATTCCGTTAACATTTTTGTAATCCGTAAAATCTGTTTGAACTGGAATTTTGCCGAGAGGTGTTTGATTATAAATTACCTGGCGTACAAGCAAACCGGTTTTTGTACTGAAGTATAATTTTGCGGTTCTGTATTGAGTTGCCTTTCCGTCCAAAGTATAAACGGTATCGCCGTTAATAACCTGTACGTCATTTAATTTTAAGGCGGAATAATTCTTTTGTATGTCAATCGGTAAATAAAAATCAGCGCCTAGTTTTATATCTTCAAGATCGTCGCCTTTAAGCTCCCATGTACCGCGCCATCCGCTGGCCCAGCCTGTTTTGCCGTTGTATGCTTTTGTCATTTCTCCCTTATCAAATTTAACCGAGGAGTAATAAAGATCAGGTGCTTTTTGATAAATTGTAACTGAAGCGGTTCTTCCGTTATTCTCTGTAGTGCCTTCGTATTTTAAAGAAGTAATTTTGTTAAACGCCTCTTTACCTCCGATGGCAGAAATATATTTATTTATAATTTCTTCTGGTGTGTTCAACCTGTTTGGTACGGAGATAATATTGCTCTCATATTCTTCTTCGGCTTTCTTTTCCTTCAGCGATGAAACTGTTTGCACGCTGGGAATTTTTTGAGGATTCGGGTTGCCGTGATGGCATGTATAACACGTAACTTCCTGTTCACCCTTGAACGAATTATTATTAATTGCTTCCATCATCTCTATCATTTTACGCGCTTTTCTTTTTTCAGGTTTATCATCTTTATCAAATTCCCACCCCTTTTGTTGTTTCCGAACATGGCAACTGCCGCAATCCATCCCAAGCGACGCTTCGATAAAACGCATTGTGGGAATAAGCCTTGATGCAGGCATTCCCTTGAGCACTTTTATATTTTTATATGCTTCTTCTGCTGTTTTTTCGCCACCGTCCTTACTCGTACTTTTAGATGAAACCACGGCCGTTGAAGTATGTTTGTTTTTACTAATCATGGACGCCGTTTTCGGATAGACTGTTCCAGCCGCAATAGTGGTAATTAGTATGCCGGAAATTAATATAGGAATACCGCTAAAGAATTTACTTCTAAACATCATACTGCCTCGCTATGTGAATATTAATTTTAAAATATAAAAATCAGATATAAAACTTTGTCCGCCGACAAATAGGTAATGGGCAAAATTAGGAATAATTAAGATATCGTTGCAACATAGAAATGATAAATACGTTTTAAAGTAAGTTGGAGCACATATAAAAAATGCAGAAAAGAATTTCAAATTTTCCTTCCCGCATTTTTATATTATGAATGGTGGGACTGTCTCTTGCTCTTCCAAACTATAAAATTATTTTTCTTCTGAGCGGAAATATTCAAGAACCGAACGGGCGTCTTGTTTGGTAAGCTGCTGATCTGGCATAACAATTTTATACTCATCCACTAATTTTTTTAATATCGGATCTTTTTTTTGCATCTCCGTTGTATTCAAAAGATAATTCATTATAAACACGGGAGTATTCTTTTTAGTAATATTTCTTAAAGGCGGGCCCACAAGCCTGTTATCCATTTGATGACATGGGGCGCATTTTGTGTTAAATATATTTTTACCTTGCGCTACAAGTTTAGAATCAATAGTAGCGCTTTCGTCTATATCTTTAATAGGACCTACACCATTGTCGTCAGGGTATTGATACTTAGCTTGTACCGCTGCGGTAGGTTTTTGTTGTGTCAGAGTATCAGGGGCCGCAGTTTTGTTTATCGTTACCGGTTTCTCGGAAGTATCGGGGGCAGGTTGTTTGTCTCTGTCGTATTTATGATCTGTACAAGAAATGTTAATAAAAGATAATCCAATTATAAAAACGAATAAATATTTCAATCTCATCAATTCCTCCCAAAATTACCATAGCGGTATTTGCATTGTATAGAATAACTTCTAAAATTTTTTTCTTATCTTAATTTTGAAGGCAAGTTTCTATCATAAGAAAATGATAATAATACAAACAATATTAATTATTTCGATTTACGAAGACAAGAATATGAGTTTATATTTTTATCTTTTGTGAGGTTACTCAATTTATAAATTCATGTTACGCAAAAAGTATAATCTGCGTAACACGAAATGTCAGCTACGATTTTTTTTAGTCAAACCAATTAAAAGAAGAATTATGCTTGCTCCTAAAAATATTCCTGCGGTAATTACAAAATATTGTTTAGGAGTAAAAGCTGTTACTTCAATTTGCGCGCGATTAACTCCGTTTAAGTTAAGTATATAAGCTTCTAAATGAGCTATTTGTTGCTGCGTTAATGTGTGAGAGTCTCCATAATCAAACATTTGCAAAGCCGGGTTTGAACCGGCGGGAACAGCCCCGTGTTGAATGATTACATCAATGTTATTTGCAAATGTTTGTGGCTCGGTGCTGTATAAATTTTTTCTAATTGGATTGAGCGATGGAACCTGTCCGCTAAGAGAACCCGGATTGGGAACGCCACCCTTTCCATTTGTGCCGTGACACGATTCGCAATCCTGCTGAAACAATAACGCTCCGTGCGAAACGTTTCCTATCATATCTGCCGCGGGCCCCGGAGTAATTGGTTTTGCTTCGCGCTTTGTAACTGTTTGATTGGTATCGGCATTTGTTTGCGCCGAATTATTTTGATCCGAAGTTGTTGAAGCATTGTTATCCGGCTTAGCCTGGTTGCTTGTTGCCGAAGGATTAACCGGATTATCTGATGTTGCAGGATGTTCGCTTAATACAAAATCGGCAAGCTCGCCTAACTGTGCATCATTTAACATTGTAAATGCAGGCATAATTGATTTCGGATTATGACTCTTCGGATCTTTAAGTTGTGCCAAAACCCAATCCTTCGTTCGCCCTTTCTGCGATTCATTCGTTAAGACAGGACCAATTGTACCACCTTGCCCGCTCATGCTATGGCAAGCTATACAGCCGTATGTTGCGAACAATTGTTTTCCCTCGGCGGCAGAAGTGGATAGTTTAAATAATTTTTTGGAAACAGGTTTTACTGAAACTTCGGTTCCTTTTTCGTTACTGTTATACCCGATGATAGTTAAAGTTAGAACGAGTATTACAAATACAAAACCGCCGATCATAAAGGCAGGTCGTTTAAGCGGGTTGCGATCAGTTTGCCGGTCGATAAACGGCAAAGCAATGAAAATTAAAATTACTAAAGTTGGTATACCGACTGTGCCAATTACTTCCAACGAGCCGGGAAAAAATTTAAGGGCTTGGTACAAGAATAAAAAATTCCATTCCGGCTTTGGCGTAATTGATGCGTCCAATGCATCGGCTGGGCCGGTAAATGGAGGCGCTTTGAAAGCAGATAGCAGAACCAACAGCAACAGAAGTACGGCGGCAACAATAATATCTTTACTTACTTGATCCGGCCAAAAAGCACCTGACTTTTTCCTTTTTTCTTCTGTCCATGGACCAACGCTTCCGAATTTTCTAAAAGCAATTATGTGTGCGGCTATCATAATCATAGCTATACCCGGAATGATGGCCGTGTGCAAAATGAAAAACCTGGAAAGCGCAACCTGCCCCAGCATATTTCCGCCTATAATAAAAAATTTGAGGCCGCTACCAACGAAGGGAATAGTGCCTGCTAAACTTGTTCCAACTACTGCAGCCCAATATCCTCTTTCATCCCATGGAAGAACAGCCCCGGTAAAACTCATTCCTACGGTAATAAGCAGAAGAAGAACACCGATGAGCCATGTCATCTCGCGCGGTTTTTTATAAGCTCCCCAAACAAAAACTCTAAGCATATGAAGTCCAACCAAAACAACCATAGCGCTTGCGCCCCAATAATGAAGCCCGTGAATCAACCAGCCGTATGGTACAAAAAGCCGCAGGTAATTTAAGCTGTCATAAGCATGATCTACCGTAGGCACGTAATAAAATAACTGCCAAATTCCGGTAACTATCTGAATGATAAAAACAAATAACGTAGCGCTTCCGAGGGTGAAGAAAAAACTTGAACCACCTGGAATTTCTTCGTCGAGACCTAATTGCAGCATCTTTGCAACAGGCATTCTATCGTTAATCCATTGCCAAATTTTTGTAGCCATGTTATCTCCTATATAATTTCCTTTTTAGGTATTCCAGGTTTAAATCTTTCCCAAAGTACGTATAAGTTATCATCCTTTACTTTAGTTGGTAAAGTATCTAAAGGTCTTGGCGCGGGGCCTGAAACAACCTGACCTTCTGCATTGAATACGCTATTGTGGCAAGGGCATATAAATAATTTTTGATCTGCGTGCCATGTGTACCTGCAACCGAGATGAGGACAAACAGGTGAAAAAACTTTTGCCTCCGAATCTGATTTTTTTACTACCCAGACATTTTCCGGTTGAACATTTTTAATGAAGGCGTCGTCTTCGGTGATAAGAAAAGTTAAGTTTACCGGTTTATCTTCGGGTATGGCATTATAAGCTGTTAACTTGGAAAAGATTTTATTTTTTGTTTTAATAACTGATCCAAATAATGATTCAATTAACGGAATGGCTAAAGTAAGCGTAATAAATCCCGAAAAAATTCCTGTAATTATTTTTAAAAAATGCCGCCTGGGTATAGTTTTACTTTCGCCGGGCTTAATATCATCAATTAGTGACATAATCTTTTCCTTGTTATCACGGGTTTATATGCCGATGTTTTGTTAAAATTTTTTTATACCTCAAAATTCAAGTTATACTACCGGATATCTCTAATAAAAGTAAGTCCATATTTAAAAAAAAGGATTAACCCCCAATGGGTTAATCCTTTTATAAATATTAAATTTCCGTTATTCATTAGTCCTTAAAAACTCAATAACAGCACGAGCCTGGTTCTTATTTAAGCCTTGATCGGGCATTACAACTCCGTTGTATTGCTTTATTAACTTCTGTAATTCCGGCTCTTTCTTCTGCATCTCGGTAGTATTAAGAAGATAATTCATCAAGAAAACAGGAGAGTATTTTTTTGCTACACCTTTTAACGGCGGCCCGACTAATTTCATATCCATCCTGTGGCAAGCCATACATTTCGAATTGAAAATGCCTTTTCCTTCGCTTACAAGTTTTTTATCAATCGGTCCAAGCTTTAATTCTTTTATTGGTCCGATGCCAATATTTTCTTTCTTTTCAGGTGCTTTCTTCTCAACTTTAACTGTGTCCTTATTAAAAGCGGAATTAAATTTTGCATGTGCCAAAATTTGTTTTGGTGTTCCTAAGAAAAATAGCAGCGTAATCATTGCAAAGAAGATTATGCCAAATGTTGATTTCATTTTGTTCTCCATATGATTTTATTTTTACAATTATCCGAACTAATTTTATACAATTAAGATGATCTTAAAATACTACCCAGCCAACCACGTATAACGTGTTGTTGTCCGATGCGTTTCTTCCTGAGCCGTCGTAATTAGAACTGCTGCCGTTAAATTTAGTGTAAGCTACGTACTGAACTGAGAACTGTGTATTTAGCCATGGCAGATAACTTACCTGCGCGGTAACAGCGCTACTGTTGGGTGCGTTAGTATTGTAACCGCCCGTCGGATTGTTATTATCGGCGGCGGCAGGTTGGTAAAGTATCGCATCCCCGTCACCAGTTGTGTTAAAATATCCAAGCGAAAAAGCTACGCCGACCGGGAAGTTATAACTCGCATCAATTTTAAATGTGTTAAGATTTAATGATGGGTTTGCCGAACCACCCGTAGCATATGTAGCATCAAGTTTTTGTTTCTCGGTAACGTAAGAAGAATGAGCAACAATAGTTCCGCTGTCAAAAGTCTTCTCATACTGGGCATCAAAGCCTATGTCTGTATATTTGTCGGTGCTTGGGTCGCTTATACCGGTTGGGTAAAATTGAGTTGCCATTCCGAAAGTTCCTATTTCTAGATAGTCTGTTTCCCACTGTTGTTGAAGTGCAAAACGCCAGTAAGGCGCGTAGCCGGCCAAAGTTAAAGTATTATCGTCAATTGTTTCAGGAATTGGTCCGCCTTGCTTTGTTACATGGTAAAGACTGAATTCGCCGTAAACCAAATTATTATAAAGCGCATAAGCTCCAAGACCTGAAACAGTACCGCCAAGGTTTGCAATCATCGGGCTTGCGCCTGGTGTTGGTGCAACTGCGGAAGAAACATATGGAAATCCCCAGGCGGGCGTTGTGTTCCAAACATCCTGCACCGTAGGATTGTTATTTAATGTTACGCCATAAAGCAGATCATTTGAAAAAAGTGTGGTATGATCCGCAAATCGTAAATCGGTATTGTCTAAGCTAAATGCGCCCGACTGGTCATCATAAGTTACCTGAATAAAGGAACCAAAATTCGGCGAGATGGCGCCGGCAACAAAAAGGCTGAATTGCTGTGGAAATTCGGTAACATCATTCTGAACACCAGGAATTGACTTTGCAATCTTGTTATGCGAGCCTTCAATCATTGCTGAAATTGGAAGAACATTTAATAATTGAAGGTTAGTATTATCTTCTTTATAGGTTGATTTGATGATTGCAATGCCGGTCATTGTATAACCGTTTAATTTGAATAGCCTTCCGAAAGGAGTTAATTCGGGATATACGTAATGGCATGAACCGCACGGAAGATTAGTTTGACGTGCAAAACTCGGTATAGAATAAGAAACACTACTTAACGTAAATATAAATACCCCTATTAAAATTGTAAAAAGCTTTATATCTTTTCCTTTCATAGACATTTGCAGACCTCCGAAAATAGTTATAAATAAATTGTTTAACTGTTGTTTTATTAGCGTTCTGCTAGAACTTTACTCGAACAAGATTACCAAAAATTTTTTTTACATGTAGTTGCCGATATCACCATTGCTTGTGCAATGGTTCAATAACAGATTTTGAGAAAGGTAAAACTAGTTTGCCACGTTTTAAGATAAGAAATAATTTTTTTATCTAACTCCCCTTATGCATTCATTTTATCGTTTTCAGCTTTTCTTATTTACACCTACCTACAAATTAGTGGGAATAAAAATTATAGCCGATATTATCTTCTTTCAGTGCCTAAAAATTTAGTAAGCCCAACATGCCCGATTGATTACAACAAATGCCTAAGGCGAATTAGTATTATCTTCTACAATGCCTGTTTTTGCTATAAATACTTCAAAGAAGAGATTTATATCGTTTTTGTCAGTACAAATATTGTTCCAACATCAATTGACAGCGGTTTAGTATTTTTTAATGGTAAAGTTACTTTTTTTTCTAACTGGTGGGAATAATGTTATTTCTTTTTTGTCATTGGTAAGAAAGTGCAAAAGATGAATTCCTGCTCGGTAATTTGTACGGGAATAGTAAAAGTTTTGTTTGAAGATAATTTGAAAGGATTATAAAATTAAAATGCAAAGTAATTTAGAATTGAAAATATCTTTTGTCTTCCAATTACTTTGCATTTTTAGTAAATGAGATAATTACCAGATTTTAGGTAATTTATCTTTAGGATTCATCATTGGCTGGCCTGGTTTTACATCAAAAGCTTTCCAGAATGCCGGCGTATTGCTCAACGGGCCAATAACGCGATATTTACCGGGTGAATGCGGATCAACCTGTAAAAGCATTCTTGCCATCTGCTCGCGAGCTTTTGTCTTCCATACATTTGCGTAAGAAAGGAAAAACCTTTGCGCAGGTGTAAAACCGTCAATCGGTTTGTTCTCTTTATACTGCTTAGTTTTCTCAAAGGCATTAAAGGAGATGTTAACGCCGCCAAGGTCCGCAATATTTTCACCCAGGGTTAATTTCCCGTTAATGTGGAGAGTATCAACCGGAGTAAATGAATCATATTGCTCTACAATTAATTCCGCTTTTTTGTTAAAATTTTCTTCGTCCTGTTGTGTCCACCAGTCTCGCATATTTCCGGTAGCGTCAAACTGTCTGCCCTGATCATCAAAGCCGTGTGTCATTTCATGGCCGATTACGCAACCCATAGCGCCGTAGTTAACAGCATCATCTGCATTCATATCAAAAAATGGAGGTTGGAGAATTGCAGCAGGAAATACAATCTCATTGTTAACTGGTTCGTAATAGGCATTAACAGTTTGAGGCGTCATTTCCCATTCTGTTTTATCTACAGGCTTCCCTATTTTTTCAAGATCTTTTCTATAATTAAAAATAGAAGAATTAATTGCGTTTTGGAAATATGAGCCTTTTGTAATTTCAAGGCCGTTATAATTTTTCCATTTATCCGGATACCCAATCTTAATTGTAATGGCGTTTAGCTTAGTTAAGGCTTGTTTCTTTGTAGCGTCGCTCATCCAATCAAGATTTTTTATTCTTTCACCGAAGGTATGGATTAAATTCATAACAATTTGTTTTGCTTTTGCTTTTGCTGCCGGAGGGAAATAGTCTTTAACATAAAGCTGGCCTAACTGATCGCCTATGCTGTTATCTATTGCTTGCAGTACTCTTTTCCATCTAGGCTGCATTTCCTTAGAGCCGGTAAGAGTGGTTCCGTAAAAATCAAATCTTTCCTGAACAAACGGACTGCTTAAATAATTTGCGGAACTTCTTATTACATTCCATTTAAGGTATGTTTTCCAATCATTAAGCGAAACTTCTTTCATCATGTTGCTTACTGCTTTTACGAACCCAGGCTCGGCAACATTAATTTCGCCGGGATTACTTACGCCCAAGTTTTTAAGATACAAACTCCAATTAAAATTAGGGGCAATCTCTTCAATTTTGCTTAAAGGCATTTTGTTATAAACTTTTTTAGGATCTCTCATTTCCACGTTCGTAAGCGAAGCTTTTGCAAGCATAGTTTCAATATTCATAACCGTATTTGCATCTTTCAATGCCGAAGAAGAATCGACTCCGGTTAATTCAAACATCTTTCTTACATGTTGAACATATTGCTCTCTTATTTTTTTAGAATGATCATCTTCTTTTGTGTAATAGTCCCTGTTCGGTAATCCTAATCCGCTTTGGTCAAGCTGGGCTATTTCCATTTTGCTGTCTTTAAAATCAGCACCCGAAGAAAAAGAAAAAATAGCATTGGAATAACCCAAATGAATATCCGCTAGTTCTTTATAAAAATCATCAAGATTATTTAAAGCATCAATTTTTTTCAGTTCAGGTACAATCGGGGAATAGCCGAGTTTTTCTATTTCAGTTGTATCCATTCCTGAAACAAAGAAGTCGCCAACCATTTGCACGTTACTTCCGTGCTTAGCAGATTCTTTTTGGGTTTGCAGAAGTATTTTATGGAGCATATCAAGATTATTATCTCTAAGCTCAAAGAAGGTTCCCCACATCGGGTACTGCGGCGGAATAGTTACGTTTTTTTGCCAGTTACCGTTTGCGTAATCATAAAAATCCACGCCTGGATTTACTTTTGTATCCATGTCGCTTTTTTTTATTTCTTTATTACCCGGCTTGTTGGCGGCCAAGCTTTCGCCAGTAATGCCTATAAAAGTAAGCAATGCTGCCGCAAATAAAAATTTTTTCAGTAAAACTATCATATTTCACCTGATTTTAATGAATTTAGTATTATTTTAAAAAAAACCTGCTAAGTTAGAGAAATTCACACAGTTTGTTTTCTCTTTTTGATGAACGGTAAAATATCCGATAAAATAACCTCAATTTTAGGATGCGCGGCAAGGGCGGAAAAGTTTGATTAGAAGATTCACAATTATTCAAACGGCGGTAAGATAATTAGGAAAATATCTTTTAATATTCATTACCGCCGTTTTGGTTTTACAAGTTATCTGTCTTATTTGAAATGATTATAACATTGACTGGTAAGAGAATTCTAATATTCTTGGTTTAACTAAGTTTTCATAATCTTTGTATGAAAGTTTTAGTAATTGAGAATGTGTACATGCGTTAAATGCTATTTCCTCATTTTCAGTAAGACTTTTGGCTACATAAACATCCATACCGTATAAATTACCGAAAGGCGGCATGGCACCTAGCTCGCAATCCGGGAACCGATCGATAAATTCCTGTTCATACGCCAAGCGGATATTTTCACCACGTAATGTATCTTTCAATAAATCGAAATCCACTTTATCGGAAGCAGGTAAAACAGCCATAGCCATTTTTCCATCAATTTTTATCAAAACTGATTTAGCCAGCCCTTTTCCCGGTATATGCGCAGATGCAGCAATTTATTGAGCGGTGTATGCTGCTGAATGACTGATAGTAACATATTTTATATTATTACTATCCAGAAACTCTTTAAGTTTTCTTACCGGCATAATTACCTCCTTGTATTTTTTTGTCTCTCTTTTCAAGAAAAAAAATTTTCCGTGCAACTAAGTAAACGCTCTGGCTTTTTATTAGACCAGGTTGTTGATATTTTCTTCCACTTCTTTTGTAAGTTCAAGAAAACGTTTATACGGAATTGCTACAATACTCTCCGCCTGAAAAGCGCCGTTTGAAGTGCTTATCATTGAAACTTTGGCCGCAG
>DAIERC010000366.1 GCA_027347125.1 Ignavibacteriales bacterium | reverse complement strand
GCCGGTCGGCCATACCTGAGTGAAGAGTTATTATTAATAATAAAAAGAAAAAAAGCGCCAGCAAGAAGTTTGAAAACGGGCCCGCAAAAGAAACAACGGCATCATCTTTAAACTGATCTTTAAACTTGGCTCTGTTAACCGGAACCGGTTTTGCCCATCCAATTAAAGCGAAGCCGGAAGCAAAAGACGCGATTGGCATTATGTAGGTGCCGATAAGGTCGGCATGTTTAAAAGGGTTTAATGTTAGCCGCCCCTGGTTTTTTGCCGTATCGTCCCCTAATCGCCACGCCGTAAAAGCATGCGCAAACTCGTGCACACCGAGCGATATAAAAAACAACGGTAAAAAAGTTATAAATGAAATTAGTTTTTCGCTTACATGAATATCCGACAAAATATTTATCCTCTCGGGTGAAATTGTTTATGAATTTGTTTGATGTATTCTCTGTCGATGTGTGTATAAATTTGTGTTGTGGAAATATCCGCGTGCCCCAGCATTTCCTGCACCGCTCTTAAATCTGCTCCGCCTTCAAGCAGGTGGGTAGCAAACGAGTGCCTGAATGTATGCGGGTGAACCTCCTTTTCAATCCCGGCCTCATGAACGTAGCGATCGACAATTTTCCACGCGCCCATTCTAGATATTTTTGTGCCTCTTCCATTTAGAAATAAAAAATTGCCGCTTTTAGCTTTTTTTTCAAGAAGTGGTCTGCTGCCAGTTAAATATTTGTTGATCCAGTTTCTCGCGCTGCCGCCTATAGGTATCAGCCTTTCTTTTGAGCCTTTACCGAAAACACGGATCATCTCTTCATCAAAAAACAGATCGGATATTTTTATATTAATTAATTCCGAAACACGCACGCCGCAAGCGTATAAAGTTTCCAGCATCGCTTTATCCCGCAAACCAAGTTTGTTTTCAACGTCCGGTTTTGATAATATCGCATCTACTTCGGGAAATGATAAAACAGACGGAAGATTTTTAGAGAGCTTGGGAGAAGAAAGTTTTTCTATCGGGTTCTCGGTTATATAGTTGCTTACAAATAAATATTTAAAAAATCCTTTTAAAGAAGAGTAATACCGCGCCGCCGAACTACTGTTTAAACCGGCCGTATTAAGCTCTTTGAAGAAACCGCTAAGATGCGATAATTTAATTTCAGATGGGTCGCCGATATTGTAAGCTTCAAGAAATTTCAGCAACGAAGAGATATCGTTTTTATACGATGCGACCGTATTATCGGAAAGGTTCTTTTCAAGCCGGAGTACCGTTAAATATTCTTTGAGGAAAATGTTCATTTGTCGTCTTGTTTGTCGTCGAGTCCTTTTTCCATTTCATCTTGTTTCGGATACCTAATTCTTCTATGATGCTGCCCTACCAAAATTCCTACAAAGGCTTCTTTTATTTTTTTCAAATCACTAAAAGTAATCGGCGAATTATCAAGCTGCCCGTCGTCTACCCTTGATTGTACTATTTTTTCAATTAAGTTTTCAACTTTTACGGGATCCGGTTCTTCAATTGAACGTACCGCGGATTCACAACCATCTGCAAGCATTATTATCGCGGTTTCTTTGGAGTTTGGAGTTGGGCCGGGGTATTTATAATCTTTTACGTCAACTTTTTCTTCGCCGTAAAGTTTTTTTGCTTTATCATAAAAATATGAAATTGTCGTGGTGCCGTGATGCATCGGGATAAAATCAATAATCTCCTGAGGAAGTTTATTTTCTTCCGCAAGTGCAACGCCTTCATTAACATGCTTAATAATTAAACTGACGCTTTCTTCGGGAGTTAAATTTTCATGCACGTTCTGGTTATTAAGCTGGTTTTCTACAAAATTATGCGGAGTAATTGTTTTACCTATGTCGTGATAATAAGCGCCTACCCTTGCCAGCAGCGGGTTTGCGCCGATACTTTCGGCAGCGGCTTCTGCCAAAGTTCCCATAGTCATCGAATGGTTAAAGGTACCCGGCGCTCTTCTTGCCAATTCTTTAAGCAGGGGCCGGTCGAAGTTCGAAAGCTCAAGCAAAGTAAGATCGGTAGTAATTTTAAATAATCTTTCAAAAAATATTAAAAGACCGTAAGTAAGCACGGGACTAATTAAAGCGTTTGTGCCGGCAAAAGCCACTTCAATTAAAATATTTTCGGGGGAAGCAAATCGCTCAAGTCCGAAAGCAAAAATAGCGATTATGTAACCGATCAAAATAAATAAAAAGGAACGGAATATTTGCGAGCGGTTCTTTATATCTCTTACCGTGTAAACCGATAAAGCCCCCGCAAAAAGATTCATCGCGGCAAAAGTATAATCGTTTCCTCTTAACGCGCCGGTAACCAACACAATTATTACGGTACAATAAAAACCTACCCTTGAATCGAAAATGATGGTTAATAGCATTGCCGAGACGGGAACAAAGATCATAAATTGAAGCGGAGCATTTACGGTTATTTGATTAATAAGAAAAGTAAAGAAAGAAATAAAAATAAAATTAACGGCTATTAATAAAATTCTCTGGTTATCGTAAAATATTTTTTTTCTGAAGAGGAAAAGATAAATTGTAAGCAACGTTATTAAGAAAGCAATATGAAGAAGCTTGCCAACAAACTGCAAAAAGTACGCTTCACCGCCTACCCGGTCGCCCTTGGCGGCTTTAAATGATTCTATTTTTAACTTGTCCTCTTTAGTTACCCTGTCATGCTTGGCTATTATTCTCTCGTTTTCATTTACAATTCCGCTATACTTCGACACATTATTTTCTGCCTGGGTAGTTTCTTCATTGGTTAATTGTGCGCTGTAAATAAGATTGGGAAAAATAAAATGCGATGCGTATTCAACCAATGCGTTTTTCAATTCGGAAGGATAGTTTTTATTGTCAATCTCTTTTTCAACTTCTGCCATTGCATCACCCAGCTCAAAAACATCGCTCAACTTTTCTATTTTATCTACATTGCCTGTTCGGAGGGCAATGCTGTCTTTCGGAAGATAGGCCGAGTCTTTATCTATTATATCATATTTATATATACCGCCGACAATATCTTTTATTGAATTAAACGCCTGCTTCAGATTTACCTGCCTACCAAGCAGCATGTTCATTTCTTGTTTACGCAAATGTTTAAAAGTGTTGAATGACGAGGAGCTTAAAAACGTGGGGTTAAAATCCTGAAGGCTGTTGTTCGATAAAACGCTGTCGATAATTTTTAATAAAAAGACATTGTAGGATTTTAAGGAATCCAACGCCGTGTTGGTTTCATTATTTTGCTTTACAAATACCGGGTATACGCTGTTTGCAGCCGTCTTCAGTTCGGCTTTATAAACTTCCGGATCTTTCATAACCGGAAAACTAAACGGAGCGATTAAATCATCATGTATCCAGATAGATCCGATGGAAACATTAGACTCAATCGATTCACCCTTAGGAAATAAAAAAGCGATGATTACAACTGTCGCCAGTCCGATTAATAATTTTACCCTAAGGCTGCTTCTCAGCTTCGACGGTTTTTTATCAGGCATTTAATTGTTTAAACAATTTTTAAATAGAAAAAATATTATTCACTTCAATTACGGTAATAATATGAACTTTTTCCATAATCTAATAATCTTACCTATCAATTTCTCTATTTCCGGCACATGCACCTGCAAAAATATAAAAAAATCGGTTATAAGACGCTTAAATTTACGCGGACAACAAATAATACCGACTTGATTTATATCTGCCCCCTGCTTTGAAAGCCGCGAAAACCGGCTAATCCCCAAAAACTATTCAGCTTCTTTAAGTACCATTTGTTTCAATGTTTCAATCCACATGGGGTGATCGTTTAAACTTTCCACCAACCTTATTTTTTCGCCGCCGTGCTCTTCAAAAAGTTTTTGATATTCAATTCCTATTTCAACTTTGGTTTCGAGGCAATCAGCAACAAAGGCGGGACTAAAAACAAGCAGTTTCTTCGCGCCTTCCTTTGCTTTTTTTATAATAACCTTATCCGAGAACGGCTCAAGCCAATCTTTATTGAGGCGGGATTGAAAACAAACGGTATATTTTTCTTCCGGTATGTTCAGCCTTGCAACCAGCAGCCTTGTTGTAGCATAACATGCGGCTTTATAGCAATAATAATTTTCCTCATTTAATTCGTTTTCGCAGTTATGATCGCTGCACGGCCTGGCGTCATCATACACTTTATCAACCTGTCTTACCGGAAGACCGTGGTAGCTAAAGAGAACGTGATCGTACTCGTTTAAATTTACTCCTTTTACTCTTTCGATAATTGTACTTATAAAACCTTCATTTTCAAAAAACTGGTTTGTAATTTTTATTTCGGGAATAACCCACCACTTGCTGATAATTTTCATGGTCTTATCAATAGCCGAGCCTGTGCTGGCTGAAGCGTACTGTGGAAATAAAGGAACGATAATTATTCTTTTATAATTTTTTTTTCTCATTCGTTCCAGTACGTCGTCTAAACTTGGATTTTGATAACGCATTGCCAACTCTACTTCAAATTCTTCACCGAGTTTTTGCTGCAATTTTTCTTTTACGCTGTTACCGTAAACAAGTAACGGTGAGCCTTCCTTTGTCCACAACTGCTGATAAATCTTTGCCGATTTTGGCGCTCTGAACGGAACTATTATAAGATTGACAAGCAGCTTTCTTAAAAGCCAGGGAATATCTATCACCCTAGGATCATTCAAAAATTCCGAAAGATACTTTCTAACATCGCTAACCGAAGGACTGTCCGGTGTGCCAAGGTTAATTAAAAGAACTCCATTTGGGGATTTCATAAATTTCCTATACCAGGTTTTTTAATATGATTTTTTAAAATTGCTCGTCTGCACAAACGTCATGATTAAATTTTAATAAGTCGACTTTTAAAATATACTATTATGACTTTAATAAAATTATTTTCTTCAAGAATATTTAGCCGTT
>DAIERC010000360.1 GCA_027347125.1 Ignavibacteriales bacterium | reverse complement strand
AAACGTACCATGGAAAAAGCGCCGCTGGTTCTGAAAGGCGTTACAGAAGGAGAGGTTTTTGAGAAGACTCTTGTTCATGATTATATAACCGATACAGAGTTGTGGGAATGCACTACATGCATGTCGTGTGTGCAAGAATGTCCGGTAATGATTGAGCACGTTGATACAATAGTTGACTTGCGCAGAAATTTGGTTTTAACCGAATCTCAATTCCCTTCGAATTTAAATAATGTATTTAAGAGCCTTGAAACCAACTTTACGCCGTGGGCGTTTAATCAAGCGGACAGAGCCAACTGGGCAGAAGGCATGAACATTAAAACGATGGCTGAAGATCCGAACGGCGAGATATTGTTCTGGGTAGGATGTGCGGGCTCTTTTGATAACAGGTATAAAAAGGTTACACAAGCATTCGCTTCAATAATGCAAAAAGCAGGAGTTGATTTTAGAATTTTGGGTACCGAGGAAAAGTGCAACGGTGATACTGCCAGAAGGCTTGGCAATGAATACCTTGCGCAGATGCTGATGAAAGAGAATATAGAAACATTAAACGGGTACGGCGTAAAAAAAATTGTAACAGCGTGTCCTCATTGTTTTCAATCTTTGGGTAAAGAATATAAACAGCTCGGCGGTAATTTTGAAGTGATGCATCACTCCCAGTTTATTCAACAGTTACTAAGTGAAGGAAAAATTGAATTAAAAGACGAACAGGTACAACAAAAAATAACATACCACGATTCGTGCTACTTGGGTCGTTACAATCATGTTTTCGATCCTCCTAGGGAAACATTAAAAAGCATAAATGGTTTGGAACTGGTTGAAATGAACCGGAACAAATCAAAAGGCTTTTGCTGCGGCGCAGGCGGCGGCAGAATGTTTTTAGAAGACGAAGAGGGTGGAAGAATTAACGAAGAGAGAACAAAAGAAGCTTTGGCTACAAACGCAGAGACAATAGCTTCCGCTTGCCCGTTTTGCATGACTATGCTTACGGACGGCGTTAAACATTTTGAAAAATCGGAAGAAGTAGAAATAAAAGATATTGCAGAGATCGTTTACGAAAGTTCTAAATAACATCATACTTTAATTATTTTCAGGAGGTTAATATGGAGAAATTCGAAGGCTTAGTTCAAGCAGTTAAAAACCTTGAAACAGATTTCGAGAAATTTTACGTAAAAGGGCAAGCCGCTGCCGGAACCCGTTTGCGTAAAGGCTTGAGCGAGTTAAGAAAACAAGCTCAAGAAGTTAGAAAGGACATTCAGGACGTAAAAGCACAAAGGAAATCGGAAAAGTAATTACGATTACAATTTTGTTTACCAACGGCTGAATTATTCTTATAATTCAGCCATTTTTTTATGCAAACAATATACCTATTAAAAATATTTTTATTAACGGTTTATTTAGCCTGGATGGGTTTTAATCCTGGCGGTATTTTTACCGGTACAAATAAAACCGTTAATGCGGATTCAACCGTAACCATTTCTATTTCTGCGGTGGGGGATTTAATGTGTCATTCTGTTCAATATGATTATGCCAGGGTAAACAAGGATAGCTTTGACTTTAAACCCGTTTACGGAGAGATAAAAAAATATCTCGATAAATCCGATTTAACCATGGCAAACCTTGAAACAGTTACGGCTGGCGCAGCCGAAAAATATTCCGGTTACCCGATGTTTAATTCTCCTGATGAATTTGTATCAGCTTTGAAATATGCGGGGTTTAATCTTATTACCACAGCGAATAATCACGCTCTGGATAGGGGTGAAAAGGGAGTTATACGTACAATTGAACAACTTAAAAAAAACGGGATTAATTACGAGGGAACGTTTTTATCTAAAAGAGATCAGGATTCTATAAGAATATTTAACCTGAAAGGAATTAAACTAGCGGTGCTTGCGTATACATACGGCACCAACGGAAACAGAATACCTTCCGGGAAAAACTATCTAATTAATATTATCGATACTACCCGGATAAAAGAGAACATAATATCTGCAAGAAAAGAAGGCGCGGAACTTGTCCTTATATATTTTCATTTCGGCCTTGAGTATAAAAGGGAACCGATCGAATTTCAAAAAGAAATTGTAGCTAAAACTATCGGCTATGGCGCCGATATTATTTTAGGCGGTCATCCGCATGTAATTGAACCAACGGAGTTTTATAAAACCCATAATGCCAAGCTTGATTCCGGATTTGTTATTTATTCACTTGGAAATTTTATCTCCAATCAGTCATGGCGGTATTCGGACGCCGGGATTGTTTTAACAATTAATATTACAAAAAATATTCAAAGAGATTCATTGTATATCTCATCGGTTAATTACCTTCCAACGTGGGTATTTAAAGGAACAACCGAAGACGGGAAAAAATATTTTATCCTACCTGATGAACCTACATATGCAGATACATCATATAAATTCTTAACTGCCGGAGACAAAATAAAAATGCACCAGGCATTTGAAGACACAAAGGCAATTGTAACTCAAAATACACACCGCATATGGCTTAAATAAGGCAAACCCTCGGGATTGTTGCTCCAGCCATTATTAAATTACCGAATTAGTTTGAGAGCTTTTAACTATGGAATGACGGATGAAATATAAAATGGAAATTGCTTGAAGTGAAAAATATAAAATCGAAATCCGTGCAAATGGCAGAACCATCATTCGAGGCTAATTAGAAGCC
>DAIERC010000342.1 GCA_027347125.1 Ignavibacteriales bacterium | reverse complement strand
CCCAGCAGCCAAAACCCAAAAGTGAAATTTTTTCATTAGATCCGGCAAATTTTCTCATTTCCATAAAAGTTCTCTCTTCCTTGGAAACATTAAAAAATAATTTAATAATAGATTTTTTTTACATTAAAACCGTAGGTTCAAAACAAATATTCTTAAGGTTATTAAAACTTGGTAACAAAATAATATTTTATAACTTATTTGCAAATTAACGGGCGGATGAATGTGTAACCAAACATTACGTTCGTATCGCTTCAATCTTATTGTTAATGTCTTTTAAAAAACAGAGGCAAATAATTATGCTATAAGATATATTTAATACAGGAAAATAAAACATTACACATGGATCATCCAACCCAACCTTTTAATGTTGCCATAGTCTAACTTAACAGACGGAAGAGAGAATAAATGACGACAGAAGAAAATAATCTAATATTAGCAGCGCAGAAAGGAGATACGGCCGCCTTTGAAGAGTTAATTTATAAATACGACCGTAACGTGCTCGGGATAGCTTATTCGTACATTAGCAATAACGAAGACGCTAAGGACATTTACCAGGAAGTATTTCTAAGAGTCTTTAAAGGAATAAAAAAATTCGAATTCAGAAGCGAATTTTCTACATGGCTTTATAGGATAACAACGAATGTGTGTCTTACTTACCGTTCGCAGAAAAAGAGATACGCGATTGCTTCGCTAAATGAAGAAATAAATTCCGAAGACGGTGAGACCCAAACATTGGCCGATACAATTGCGGATAGTTCAAATACAGACAGCAGAGCAATCAGTTCTGAGGTTTCATCTCATATAGAAAAAGGGCTGGAAAAATTATCGCCGCAGCAAAAGCTGGTATTTACGTTAAAGCATTATAAAGGATATAAAATAAAAGAAATCGCTTCTATGATGAACTGTACTGAAGGCACTATTAAAAATTACCTTTTTACCGGAACTCAAAGAATGAGAGAACATCTTCAAGATTTTTTGCACAATGATTAGGACAAAATATGGAACACACTAAATTTAAAGAAATGATTCAGCTGGCTTTGCTTGATGAATTGAATGACGAGGAAATGAAAAACCTTCACGACCATTTGATAGAATGCGGCGAGTGCCAAAGCGAATATGATAGTTTAAACGAATATTATAACCTGTTACATCAAAAAATATCTTTTGAAATTGATGACGAGACACTTTCGGAAGCAAGGCGCCAGTTTCGCAATTCGTTTAATTATGAGCTATCCAAACAAACAATAATTGAAAAATCGGCCAACTCACTACGTAAACTATTTTGGCTCTATAAAGGTCCTGCTTTTGCGGGGACTTTTTCTCTTTGCATCGGGTTGCTCCTTGGGTATATTTTTTTCGGCTCAGGATCTTCCGGTATAAACTCAATAACGGGTGGCGGAAATAACGGCACTAATACTTTGATTACCAATGTTCAATTCTCAAACCAGAATGCTGGCAACGGTAATGTCGAGTTTACATTCGACGCGGTGAAACAGGTAAAGATGAAAGGAAGCCTTAACGATCCGGCGATTCAAAAAATATTGGCGGAAGCGTTGATAAATGAAAAAAACCCCGGCGTTAGAATTGAGACTGCCAATGTATTGGCAACGCATATATCAACAAAATCCCAACCGGATCCCAAAGTTAAATCGGCTCTAGTTACTGCTTTAAAGTCCGATGCAAATCCAAGGGTAAGATTGGAAGCGCTGAAAGCTCTTTTAAATTATCCATACGACGGTGAAATAAATGAAGCGTTATTATACGCATTACAACATGATAATAATTCGGGCTTAAGAGTAGCAGCCATTAATGGGCTCGCTGCAATAAAATCAAACGGACAAATGGATCCGCAAACGCTTAATGTTTTAAATGATAAAGTTAAAAACGACAATAACGAATATGTAAGAATTCGTGCGGCTTCTCTTATTAAGGAAGGACAAATACAATGAAACGGGTAGTCACTTTTTCGGTGGTGTTACTATTTATTTTTCCGGTCTGCTATTTATTTGCGGACCAGCCTCAGCAGGGTACAAAATCATTTACGGTATCAAAAGGCGGAACATTAAAAATATCTTTGGTTACTGGCGATGTAAGAATAAATACATGGGACAAGAATGAAGTTAGTGTAAAAATGGATGACATTGACGATGTGGATGAAGCTAACTCGCATCAAATAAATATTAGTCAAAATGGAAATACGATTATTGTAGAAAACCGCGGCGGTGGCGGGTGGTCGAACAGCAACGACGTATCTGTTTCAGTACCGAGGGACTTTAACCTTGATGTAAAAACCAATCAGGGCGATGTGGATTTAAAATCCGATATCAAAGGTTGGGTAGATATTAATACCGGCGGCGGCGATGTTACCGTAAAAAAAATAACCGGCAAAGCAACGCTTAATACAAACGGCGGC
>DAIERC010000333.1 GCA_027347125.1 Ignavibacteriales bacterium | reverse complement strand
CTTCCTGCGTTACGTCATCGGCGTCCATTCTGTTTTTCAACAGGTAGAAAGAATAGCTGTAAACTCTAGTCTTATTCTGCTGAATTAGCAATTTATATTTTAAAGATTTTAGCATCCTTTACTTTCTAGACGAAATGAACGGTTAAATTGTTACACTCATTTTAAAATAATTTTAAATTATTCACATGTTTGCCCAACTAGCTGCTTTTTGTTTAACGAAAGAATACTATTTTAATAGAGAGCATTCCCGTGTTTTTATTTGAATGGTAAGATAAAGAAACAAGGGGTGGTTTGGGTGAATTAAAATAATTGTTTGACGTATTAGCCAAATATCATTTGCAATTGTTTGACAGAATTGATTATAAATTGATTTAATTTTATGTTCATGCTGCTTTGAAAAGAAAAACCGGAATTTGCGAGTTACATGATTAAATTTTTACCATTAGGCGGCGCCGGGGAAATTGGTGCGAGTTGCTTTTACCTGAATATTTCGGGAACCGGAATTATTCTCGACTGCGGCATGCATCCCGTAAAAATCGGCATAGACTCTCTCCCGAGATTTGAACTGATTAAAGATGAGCCGATTGACTACGCCCTTATTTCTCACGCTCATCAGGATCATCTTAGCGCGCTTCCCTATTTGGTGCAAAGCCATCCTTACGTAAGAGTAATTACAACTCCACAAACCCGGGCTATTGCCGAGCTTACATTACACAACTCTGTTTCAATATTAAAAGAACAATTGAGCGATGAAGATAAAATTAAAATTTATACTCATGAAGAGATTGACCTCTTAATTCAATCTATTGAATATAAATCTTACGGCAATGCGTTTAATGTAAACGGATATAAACATAACAGCGATAAAGCAATCACCGCGCAGTTTTACGATGCCGGGCATATACTTGGCTCCGCCGGAATTTTAATCGAGCACAAAGGTCAAAGGATATTTTATACCGGCGATATAAATCTTGATAAGCAAGCATTACTGCCGGGTGCCGAACTGCCGCTAGGTTATGTGGATGTTTTGATTCTTGAAACAACCTACGGCGCAACAGATTCGCAAACAATTTTAAGCTGGAAAAATGAGGCAGACAGGCTTGCTTCCGCAATAAACAAAATATTAATAGACGGCGGTTCAGTATTAATACCTGTTTTTTCTCTAGGAAAAATGCAGGAGATAATAACCACTTTATGGTACCTTATGCACCGTCATAAACTTCCTTACACGGATATTTATACCGGCGGTATAGCACAAAAAATAAGTCGGGTTTATGATTATAACAGGTATGTTGTAAACATGATCGATCCGGAATTTGAAATATCTTCCATCCCCCAAAAAGATCTTTACTCAGTTGAAACCAATGAGGATTTTTTTAAAAACCCATGCATTGTTTTAGCGCCAAGCGGTATGATGATGGAGGGTACGGCCTCTTATAATCTAGCCAGGCGCTGGATAAAACAAAGCAACTCGGCAATATTTACTGTCGGCTATATGGAAGAATCCACACCGGGTTTTATGTTTACCAACGCCGTTAAGGGAGACAAAATAAACATAAACAACACTATCGAAGAAGTAAAATGCACAATAGATCAATTCAGGTTTTCGGCCCATTCTAAGAGAGAAGAACTGCTCGATATTGTTAACAGGCTGAATCCCAAAACCATTATACTTGTTCATGGCGATCCACAATCTATTGACTGGATGGGAGCTTCAATTTTAAAGAAATATAAAAGTATAAAATTGTACCAGGCAGAATTAGGCAAAAAAATTATTTTATAATATGTACGAACAAATGAGATGGAAGAATTACCGAAGCAAACATGGAACTCAAACTTATACGATAAAAAACATTCGTATGTTTTTAAATACGGTGAGGATCTGCTTAACTTGCTTGAGCCTAAACCCGGAGAAAAAATTTTAGACCTTGGCTGCGGAACAGGCCATTTAACCAACCTAATAGCCGCATCGGGAGCTGATGTAACCGGTATTGACATGTCGTCTCAAATGATAGACGACGCCAGGAAAAATTATCATAATTTAAAATTTCTGGTTGAGGACGCAACTAATTTTAATTTTGATGAAAAATTTCATTCTGTTTTTTCGAACGCGGTATTGCATTGGATTAAAAAGAAAGAAAAAGTTCTTAAATGTGTCTATAACACACTGACCCCCGGGGGTAAATTTGTCGCCGAGCTCGGAGGGAAGAATAATATTCATCGTGTTGAAAGCGCAATAAGAACCGAGCTTATAAAACGCGGCTACATTAGGAATGCCGAACTTAATTTATGGCACTATCCATCGGTTGGTGAATATGCATCTCTTCTTGAGCAAACAGGTTTTACGGTTAAGTTTATATCATATTTTAATCGCGATACTTTCTTAAACGACGGCGACAGCATTACGGATTGGATTGAGATGTTTGGTAAAGCTTTTTTTAACGGAATAGAAACCTTTGAGAAATCAAATATAATAGCCTCAATTCAGGAAAGTTTAAAGCGAACTAATTTCATTAACAACCGTTGGTTTGTAGATTACATACGATTAAGATTTGTAGCCGCAAAGGAATAGTTTATGATTAAAGAACTATTTTTGTTCCTTCAAATTACTCTAATCGCTTTTTCCGGGTGCAAAAAAAGTGAAGTTGTAGTACCACCGGTTGAAATTGATTACCCCGTTCATAAAAATATTACCGTAACATATTTTTACGTTGGTGAACCGGCAGATTCTAACAACGGTTATATCCCGAACGATAAGAGCTCGTGGGACGGCTTTTGGCAGCAACATTATGGTGGTGTTGACGATCCCGTCAACCGGAACGGGAACTATCCAAAAGAATTTATTCCTAAAGAAAATCCTTTTTACTTTGCGCTTCCATACAACGATTTCGGCACAGACGGCAACAGAAAACAAAGCGCGGCGGACTTAATATACTGGGCAAAGGATAAAACCTGGAACGCAAGCGAATCGATGTGCAAAAATCAATGGATCAAAATTACAAAGGGAAGTAAATCAGTTTACGCGCAATGGGAAGATTGCGGGCCGTATTATTATGATGACTCAAATTATGTATTCGGAAGCGCTTTGCCTTTGAACCAGATAAATTATAATAGTTCGGGCCTGGATGTTTCCCCTGCCGTGCGGGATTATCTAGGACTTGCTGATGTGGATACTGTTAGCTGGCAATTTATTAGAGCTGCTAATGTTCCGGGTGGGCCGTGGAAAACTATAATTACAACATCACAATTGTCTTATTGAACAATATTTACGAGTTCATCAAAATATTATTTAAAATAAAATGATGAATCTCTAACTTGTTTTTATCATATTGAACTAAATTTACCTACCCAAATCAAGCTTCATTTTTATCGTTTCTCGTTTGTATTTTGATTCGGCGTTATGCGGAACATATTCGAACCCTAATTTTTCATAAAGATTAACCGCTGCGATAAGTTTCCGACTGGTTTCCAGGTATAAAGTTTTAGCTCCTTTTGAATACGCAAACCCTATAGCGGCTAGCGCAAGTTTTTTCCCTGCTTGCCTGCCCTGAGCTTTTTCTGTAACCGCCATTTTTGCCAGTTCAAATTCGTATTCGTTTTTTTTAATTACCGCACAGGTACCCACAGCCTCATCATTAACAATTACAAAAAATATCTCGCCTCCTCCGGAAATAATTTCTTCCGGGTTGCTCAAAATTTTTTCATCTTCGGTCTCAACTTCAAAATATTTTTGAAGCCATTCGATGTTAAGAATTTTAAATTGCTCTTTGTAAGCGGGTGAGAATCTTAAAATATCTATGGAATCAATTAACTTCTGTTTTATTCTTTCGCTTGTTCTCTTGTTAAGACTTTTTTTATCAAGTGATTTTTCAATCGAATCAATTACATGCATAAAGTCATATCCTGCCGAGTTAAGAATTTCTCCCGCCGAAAGTTTCAATTCCTCAAGCATGGGGGTCATTGCTACCAGTAGTTCTTGTCCTGCCGCGTTAAGTTTTACCAATCTCTTTCGTTTGTCTTTGACGTCTTGGTACGCTTCAACCAGGTTTTTCTTTTCCATCTGGTTTACAATATTTATTGCAGCCGGATGAGTAAAATTTAACGCGGAAGCAATATCAAGAATGGATGCATGCACGTTTTCATTTAGGTAAAAGATAACCGGTAACCAACTAGGTTCTACATTGAAATGCTGTTCCTTAAATAATCTGGAAATTTCCAGATTTATTTTATCGCTTAATCTTTTTAATCTGCTCCCAATTGCAATATATCCGAGCTGTTTAATTATATTGTTTGTCATTTTTTAATATATAAAGATTTACGTAAATAATAACATAAAATATAAATATTTAATTTTGATTCAAAATCAAATATTTTTAGACATAAAAAGCGTAATGGAAAGGGCCAACGTTTTGGGTGAATTAAATTCTTAGTGCCGGGGAAAAAGCTACTCTTCGTTATCCAGTTCGGAGAGAAGACTTAAAATATCCAGATGTTTGGTTACCATTTGTAGATGTCCTTCTTCGTCTATTGGCCAATCCTCAAGCAAACGGTCGCAATAAAGTTCAACGCCGTTACCATCGGGATCGGTTAAATAAATAGATTCCGAAACGCCGTGGTCTGAAGCGCCTGCAATCGGGTGGTTGAGCTCGTAAAGCCGTCTTAAAATTCTTGCCAGTTCTTTACGGCTTGGATAAAGAATGCCGAAGTGATACATTCCGGTATGCCCGTCCGGCGGCGGGGTTGCATCTTCGCCGTGCCAGGTGTTTAACCCGATATGATGATGATAACCGCCGGCTGATAGAAATACGGCCGAATCACCGAATGATGTGGTAATTTCAAACCCAAGTATATCGCGGTAAAATTTTAAGGAGCGCTCAATATTCGAAACGGTCAAATGTATATGACCGATTTTTACATCAGGATTAATTCTATGTTCCAAACTTCACATCCGTATTTTTTTGAAAACCAAATAAAGCTATACAAAAACACAATTACAATATTAAGTTGTCTGCATATTTTTAATTTTACTAAAAAACAAACTTAGCTTTGTTTCATCAAGCTTACCGTTTCTTCTTACGCCGTTGCAAACATCTACACCGAACGGCATTACCTTTTTTACAGCTAGTTCAATATTTTCATAATTCAATCCGCCTGCAAGAAAAACAGGAACATTAACCGCCCGGCATATATTGAAGCTTATGTTCCAATCGTGTGTGCGTCCTGTGCCGCCGAGTTGTTTAACAGGTAGCGCCTGGTTGCCTGAATCGAGCAGTAACCCGTCAACTTTCGGTGCTACTTCAATTGCTTCTTTAACTGAGTCTTTATCTTTTACGTGAATTACTTGAAAGATTGAAACTGCCGGGAGAGCTTTCTTAAAATCGTTATAACTGCCATATATAAGTCTGTCGACAATTTGAATTGTATTGACCCCGGTTCGTTTTTGCTGTTCAATTATTTCTTCGCTGCTCTGTTTGCTTGTAAGCAGAAATGAAGAAACG
>DAIERC010000324.1 GCA_027347125.1 Ignavibacteriales bacterium | reverse complement strand
TACGGAACCATACCCGTTAATACTGCGGCAACAGCAATATACAATATTGTGCAAACTATAAGTGATACTATTATACCAATCGGCACATCGCGCTTGGGGTTCTTTGCCTCCTCTGCGTGAGTTGAAACAGAATCGAAACCAATGTATGCAAAAAAGATTAGCGCGGCTCCTGCCAAAGCCCCTACAGGCATTCCGCCCAATCCTGTTTGTCCGAATAATGTTTTTCCGAAAATACTTATTCCCGTATATCCGAAAGGTGCGAACGGATGCCAGTTAGCCGGATTAATATAAAATGCCCCGACTATAATTACCATAAAAACTATTGCAAGTTTTAATATAACTATGCCCGTATTAAACACGGCGCTCTCTTTAATACCTTTTACCAAAATAATCGTGATGAGTATGGTTATAAGAATAGCAGGCAGATCCAGGTAAGAGCCCGTTTAAGTTAAATAACCCGTGGTGGGGCTAAAATCAAAAGGGGACTGCGAAATCGCATTCCCGAGTTTTAAGCCCAGTATGCTTATAAAGTCCTGGAAATAATGAGACCAGCCGTGCGCAACTGTTGCGGAGGCAACTGCGTATTCAAGTATTAAGTCCCATCCGATAATCCATGCAAATAATTCACCCAGCGTAGCATAGGCATAAGTATAAGCCGAACCTGCAACCGGAACCATAGACGCAAACTCGGCGTAACTAAGTGCCGCAAAAATACAAGCGATGCCTGAGACTATGAAAGACAAAATAATAGCCGGCCCGGCTTTATCATGGGCGGCAACTCCGGTAAGAACGAAAATGCCTGTACCGATAATAGCCCCGACTCCAAGGCTTGTTAATGCAGCCGGCCCAAGTACGCGGCGAAGCCTGTTTTCACCTTCGGCTTCTTCAAGCAAAACCTTAAGAGGTTTACGTGCAAAGTATTGACTCATGTTTTATACCTTCATGTAAATTATTTTTTACTATCGGTGATTACACTAAAATCGCCCGCCGTAAAATTAAATATATTATAAAGTTTACTTAGAAATGTTTTCATAACAATTCTCATTATCTGGCGCAATTAAACCGGATGCACTTTTGTGAACAGAAGGAAAAGAGTGCCTTCTGTTAGCGAAATGTTTTATGAAAATAAAAACGGGGGGCTTCTGGGATTTGTTTCGGCTGTTTGTTCCGATGATTTATAGTTTAATCCGTAGTATTTTAATATGGCGAACACTTTTGTTAAAAAATTCGTTTCTTCTTTTGAAAGAAAAAATTTGTTTGAATGCTCAATTGAGAAAAAATTTACTTCGTGTTCTTTCCGGGTATCGTTTTTAGAAATATCAAATAACCCGTTGTTCTCCAAAACAGAAAATGATACGATGATTCCTGAATATTTGGGATCGGATTTATGAGAGAAATCTAGAAAGTTTGTTTGAAAAAAGCTAAATAAAAAAAAATGATAAAGCGTTATATACCCAGCTGTCATAAGCTTAAAAGTATTTTTTGAGTTGTTGATAGCGCCTATCATGCTTTTTTAATAATATCATTTATAACTGATTTTTCACGGAGAAAACTATTCAAAACACATTCACTAGTCAAGAACATTTTTATATTAGTATTTTGAATCACCCTAATTTGAAGTCCTTCTCCCGGCTTACCGGGAGAAGGGAAAAGATTTTTAAATAAACAGTGGAGCTAGAACTAACGTAAGTGTGCTTAATAATTTTATAAGAACGTGGAGAGAAGGTCCAGCGGTATCTTTGAAGGGATCACCGACTGTATCGCCCACAACAGACGCTTTATGCGGTTCTGATTTTTTTCCGCCGAAAGCTCCGGTCTCAATAAATTTCTTGGCGTTATCCCAGGCTCCGCCGCCGTTATTCAAAAATAACGCGAACAGAATACCTGTTATTGTTCCTACCATTAAATAGCCGCCGATAACTTCGGCGCCGTTGGCCGCCATCGGATTGGAAGCGCCGCCTACAAGATAATACAACCAGCGGAATACTAATCCAACGCCCAGCGTCATACCGACAATTAATAAGCCGGGAACAACCATTTTCTTTAAGGCTTCTTTTGTAGCAATATCTACACACTGCCCGTAATCAGGTTTCGAAGTTCCTGCCATAATACCAGGGTTGTTTTTGAATTGTTCTCTTACGTTATTGATTATGGCGTAGGCAGCTTTACCCACAGCTTTTATTGCTAACGAAGAAAAAACTATAACCAGCATTGCGCCTAACAGAGAGCCGACAAAAACTTCAGGTTTATTAAGATTAATTACCGGCTGAAAAGAAGGTAAGTAATTTCTTACTTCGTCTATATACGCGCCGAACAACAAGAAAGCTGCAAGGGCTGCAGAACCTACCGCATATCCTTTTGTTAACGCTTTTGTTGTATTGCCAACGGCATCAAGCCTATCTGTTTTTACTCTAACCGATTCTTCTTGCTCGCTCATTTCGATTATACCGCCTGCGTTATCGGTAATAGGTCCGAAAGTATCCATCGCCAATATATAAGCGGCTGATCCAAGCATTCCCATTGTTGCAACAGCGGTACCGAATAACCCTGCATTTTTTAAACCGGAAAATTCGCCTAAGAAATAAGTGCTTACTATTCCCGTGGCAATTACTAAAGCCGGGAAGCCTGTAGACTCCATTCCGATTGAAATACCGGCGATAATGTTTGTGGCAGCGCCTGTCTGTGAAGCTTCAGCTATGCTTCTAACCGGCCTGTATTTATACTCGGTGTAATATTGAGTTAGATAAACAAAAGCTAGCGACGTAAGAATTCCTATTACTCCGCATAAAAAGAAGTTTAGGTAATACGAACCTAGCAGCCATTTTGAAGCGATAAAAAATCCCACAGCAACTAAAGTTGCGGTAACATAAAATCCTCTGTTAAGAGCTTTCATGGGATCTTCTTTGTCATCTGTTTTAACAATCATAACACCAACAATTGAAGCTATTATTCCAAAGGCACGGGCAACAAGCGGGAATAATAGTACGCCGAATAAAGAAAGAGATTCACCCTGAAAAACCGAGGCGTTGGCTTTATATAAACCTGCGGCAAGAATCATTGCTCCGATATTTTCTGCTGCTGTAGATTCAAACAAATCTGCACCACGGCCTGCGCAATCTCCAACGTTATCACCAACCAGGTCAGCAATTACCGCGGGATTTCTAGGATCATCTTCCGGAATTCCTGCTTCAACTTTTCCTACCAAATCGGCGCCAACATCGGCAGCTTTGGTATAAATACCGCCTCCCAATTGGGCAAACAATGCCACAAAGCTGGCGCCAAATCCGTAGCCCACAATTAATAATGGAATTTTTGTAACGTCGGTTGTAACGCCGGAAAGCTCAGCTAAAGTAAAAAGTCCGGCAACACCAAGCAAACTCATTGCTACAACAAAGAACCCTGAAACGGCTCCGCCTCTTAATGCCGTTTGCAAAGCGCCGTTCATTCCTTTAATAGCGGCAGCGGCAGTTCTGATATTCGATCTTATTGCAACCCACATTCCCATATAACCGGCGGCAATGGAGCAAAGCGCTCCAAGCACAAATGATATGGTTGTCCATAGGGCCAATTGCCCCGGTGTAGAAGGGTCGTTGGGAGTTGGAGTTCTGACAAATGCATAAATTATATATATAAAGGCCGCCAGCGCAACTGCCAAATATATAATAGTTCTGTATTGACGCCTTAAGAAGGCTTCGGCGCCGGCTTTTATTGCATTTGATATTTCCTGCATTTTAGCCGTACCGGTATCGCGCTTAAGAACATCTCTGATGAGATAAACAGCAAACAGTAAACCGAGAATACTAATCGCAAAGATTAACTGTAGTTCCATAATTCACCTCTATCTGGATTTTTTCTTTTGTGATTTGAATTGATTGTTAGATATCTTTTAAAATTAGCTGAATATAATTCTGAAAAAGTAATAGAATTGAACAGGTAAATTAAATTACCTGATTGCGATGCTCTCCCTAATTTATGCATACTCTTGTTCCCATTTTCAAGAGGTTTTCAATTTTGTCAAACAAACTTAATAAGAGCTAATCCATACAACAAATTAATTCTTAAAAAAATAATTATCCGTTACTTTACAGATTAACTGTGTACGTTAACCTCAATAATATTTTTGCCATTTACACGCTAATATTTTAATTCAAGATTGACAATTCTTAGTAGCATGACTGCATGGTTGCATGTTTTTGAACTTGAGCCTAACTTAAACATGAACTCGAACTTTTTCTGCTTGCCAAACTGCGCTATTATTATACGACCAAATCTAAAAGTTTTTGGATAATCTGAATTGTATATGTTAAACTATCAGCTTCAAAATCCGGTTCAACCGAGTTTATTTTGTTATAATTTTTTTTTGTCTTCCCGGTGTAAATTAGTATTGTAATGCCGTCAATATTTTTCGCGCCGTGTATATCGGTAGTTATATCATCTCCGATCATAATAAATTTATCTCTTTCTTTCTGGGAAACCAAGTTTACTGATAGCCGAGTTAAAATAAATTGGAGAAGGTTTCCCGATAAGTAAAGCTTCTTTTGAAGTTGCATATTCGATAGCCGAAATAAAAGCGCCCGCGTCAAGCGACAATTTTTTCCCGGCAGGTTTCCAGAATTTGTTCTTCTTCATCGCAATAATCCTGGCGCCGTTAAGTACTTTTCTAAAAATATCGTTCAGCACTTCATAGCTCCAGGCATCTTCCATATCGCCGATTACAACCGCATCCGGTTTTCCAATTGATAGAAACTCTTCAAAATATTTTTTGATTTCTTCTTTGCAGTATACGCTTACTTTTTCCTTTGATCCGGATAAATAATTTATTGTCGCATCAACAGTGGTCATTGCGTTAATACTTGCTCTAACGCCTGATGACTTTAAAATCATTTTAATATAGTTGCCTGTGGATTGGGTAGAATTGCTGATGATATAAAAAGGTATCTTGTTACTATCTAAAAAATGGAAAAACATTTCCGCGTCATCGGCAATTTTATCCCCGATTCTTATTACGCCGTCAAAATCTATAAGGACAGGTATTGTCGTGTTAGAAGGCATAGTATTATTTATAAAGATTGGTTAAATAAAAAAACCGGCTTAAGCAGCCGGTTCTTTATTTTTAATTTTCTAATTATAATTAAGCATTCACTTCGGCAAGTACGGGCAATTTTGTTTTTGCAAATTCAAATGCGCCGAAGAAAATTCCTACGTAGAACAAATCGCCCACCAATGTGTAACCGAAAAACGGAATTGCTGCAACGTAACTTTCAAATAAACCTGCCGCGTTTAAAGGATACATTGTACCGCTCATCCAAACTGCGAAATTTGTTATTACAAAAAACAGTACCGAAGAAGAAACCGATGCTGCAAATATGTTAGATACTTTTTTCTTTTCCCTTAGCTGGAATCCGATTACAACCATAATTGCGAAGCTTAAATATACTGCCCACATGGTTGAGTGAAACCCGATGATTGCGTCGGAAAGGAACATTGCAATAAACGGAACGATAAAAGCGGTTTTTTTATTTGAGAAATAAGCTCCTCCGAATAACGCCATTGCGGCAACGGGTGTAAAGTTTGGATAGTGTGGTAAAAGTCTAAGTGCCGCCGCCGCTAATATCATTCCGGCAATCACTAAAAATTTTGGCGGTAATAATTGTTTGTTCATTTTATACTCCTATATAAGATCAGTTAAAATTTATTTACGTTTTAATAATTATATTTCTTTAAATGATTGTCAGTTAATCTCTTCAAATAGTACTAAAAAATTAAATCAAATTCACGACCAATCCAAATTATGTGACCTGCTATTTATAAATTTAATTTAATGCCTCCGTAAGCCGAAAGCCCCGGAGTTGCGAAACCCAAAATATCTTCATAATACTTATCGAACAGGTTATCTATTCTTCCGTAAAGTTCAAAAGTGTTTGTTAAGCCGTAGGAAGCCGATAGGTTAACAATTGTATAACCGCCAAGTTCAACCCGCTTTGCCGGGTAGAATGAAAAATCTTTATCTTCACGCTGTCCCACATAAATTACTTGAATGCCCGCGTTAGCATTTTTAAGAAATCCGTAATCCAGGCTCATTCCGAATTTATGCTTCGGTCTTCTTAGCAGTTCATGCCCGTAATCAATTGAGCCAGCGCTGTTATCTTTAGTCTCGGTAAGTGTATAATTTAAAGATACGCTAATGTTATTTACCGGTTTGGTGGTTAAATAAAACTCCACACCTTTAGATTCGGCGCTGTTGATGTTTATTGTTTTAAAATCATTGTCGGTTCCGAAAAGATCTTTAAACTCGGTTTTAAAATAATTTACTCCTGCAATAATATCTTTTTCCAAAATGTATTGTTCAATTCCTACATCCCAGCCGGTGCTCTTTTCGGGTTTTAGATCTTTGTTGCCGTAAGCCGGATCGAATAAATAGAAAAGGGAAGGAGCCTTGAATGCGGTTCCGTATGTTGCTTTTATTTTTGTACCGGTTTGCCAAAAGACGTATGCCGGGGCAATTCTGTATGTAACCACCGAGCCGAAACGTGTGTGGTTGTCGTATCTTATTCCGAACGAACTAAAGAACTCGTGCCGTAACTGCAGTTGATCCTGCAGATAAATTCCGGTGGTTGTTGCCTGGTTTTGCGGAAACAAACTTGCAAAATTTCCGTAAGCCGCCGAGCTGGAAAAATATGTAGATATTGCTTTCTCTTGTTCCGATTCAATGCCTAATGTAATTAAGTTGTTTTTGAAAATTGAAAGATTATTCTGCCATTCGAATTTTAAATTATTGCCGTCGTAAATACTGCTTGAGGAAAAAGGATTATATAATGTAGAATCGAACGCGTATTGTCTTACATTTCTAAAAAATGAAACGCCGTAAATTTGCTGCCACTTTCCGCCAAGCAATGATAGCTTGCCTTCGGCTTTATAAGAAGATTCTTCAAGTTTATAAATATATGTTGGGTCGTCGCCGTATAACCCGCCGTGCTGATCGAGGCTGCTTTTTGCTTTTATATATCTTACATAAAAATTCAAATTTAAATTATTTGAAACATTATATCCGAACCTTGATGAGATATTATAATTTTCTGTGCCGTCGTTTTCACTATTGCCGTAAATTTTTGAGGCTGCCGAAAAGCCGTCGCTTGTTAATCTGCTTGCCGTAATTGAATAATTAAATTTGTCGAGGCTTCCGTTTAATCCCAGTAAACCTTTATAAGTATTATAAGCTCCGCCTTCGCCGGAAAGATAAAATTTTGGTTTGCCGTATCCTTGTTTGGTTATGATGTTGATAACTCCTCCCAGCGCGTTGGAGCCGTACAAAGTACTTTGAGGCCCTCTTAAAATTTCTATCCTTGAAATATTATCTACCGGAAGATCGGCAAAGTCGAATGTATTGCCGGGGTCGTTGGGCATGTTCATCGGTATGCCGTCTACAAGCACTTGCGTATCACCCGGGCCTGAACCTCTTAAATAAATATAAGAAAGGGAACCCTGCGGACCCTGCTGAGTAAGGCTTAATCCATATTGATTTTTTAAAAGTTCATAAACAGTTAGATCATGCGAATTTGCAATTGAGGCGGAATCAATAATTGAAATCGAACTGGCGGCTTCAACTTCATGAATTGCCGTTCTTGTTGCTGTAACAACAACATCCGAAAGTTTATAAATTTTGGCGGAATCCGGCTGTTGGGCAAATACATAAGATGAAATGAAAAAAAAGACAAATAGAATTTTTTTAATTTCCATAGAAGTTACTCCTTACATTAAATTGATTAGGTTGTAACTTCGTGGGAATGAGGAAAGTAAAAACGAAAAGATTTTTCGTTAACCTTAACCTTACCCGCGAAGGCTGATTGTTTATTTATCTACGGCAGGTCTCCTGGCTCTAAGCAACTTTCAGCACCTTCCCATCAATAACGACAGTGGCTTCTGCTGATAGTTTGCGCTTATGACAGTTGCGCGGCAGCGCCGGATTTTAACCGGCTTCCCTATTCTTCCCGTT